>NZ_JAYMZR010000045.1:0-54113 GCF_035828615.1 Streptomyces sp. H27-D2
GGGCGATGCGGGTGAAGTACGAGCGGGTGACCCACTGGGAGCGGTCGGCGTCGACGGTTTCGCGGACCCGTCGCAGGAGGCCGCCCCGCGAGAGCGCGCTGAGCGCGGACCGTGTGGCCGCCTGGCCGTAGAGCGGCTGCTCCTTGGCGAGGGTCTTGGTGTCGATGGCCGCGCCGTCCGGCAGCCGGTCGATGTGGGAGGCGATGTACGCCTCGCGCTCGGGCAGTTGCGCGAACGTGTCGCTGCGGCGGGGGGTTTGGCCCGGCGCGGAGCGTTTTCCGAAGCCGGGAGCGGCCATCGGGGGAGCGTACGGGCGCGGGGCAACGCTAAAGTTGGCAACAGCCATGGGGATCGGTCTCTCGATCTCGGTGGTCAGACCCCTGTCTGAGTGTCGTAAGCACTCGGCGGGGGTCGTTTCGTTGCTGGGGACGCTACACCGCAACAGCGCAGCGTGGCGACTCGGTCACAAATTGTCATCCGCACGAGTGCGTGCGGGAGTTGGGAGGGTGGGTGGGTATATCTCTCCGCCCATTCCTCGCATAGAAAGCTCGGGTCCCGAAGCGCGAAGCTCGACGTTCGAGCCTCGACGCCCGAAGCCCGAAGCTCAGCTCGTCAGACCAGGACAGACTCGGGAGTGCGCTCCGGCTCGGCCCTCGGCCCTCAACCCCTCGTACGCCTCCGACGGGTGTGGTTCGGCGTACCGGGTAGCAGGTGACCACCTGCGGAGTCATCCCGAGGGAGCCGAGCCGCTCTGTCGCCGCCTGTGTCCCGCAACCCCCACGTCCCGCCATCCCGCCGCTCCCACCAACGGGGCACGAAGACATGCCGGGGGGTGCTGGCGACCGCTTCCCGCCAACGAGAGACGGGCGCGGTCACCTCGGCCGCCAACCGCGCGGCGTGCGTTTTCCAGTCCATCAGCGCCTCGCTCGTGAGTGCTTCGGGCCGCATGCTTCCTTATCAGGATTGCGGGCGGATGGTCCGGCCAGGGCGGGAGTCTTCGGGTGGTGGTGCCTCACGGCCGTGGCTGCCGGGCCACGGCCAGGACGATCACGGCCAGGAGGCCGCCGACGCTGCTCATCATGAGGACCCCGCCCCAGAAAGCGCCGTCAGCCGTCACCTTCCAGCTGCGTAAGCGCCTCACGCGCGGACCCGCGCGACGCGCGCCGGTTGCAGTTCGACCGGAAGACCGTCCGGGGGCTCCATGACCGCGTAGTCCGCGAAGTTCCGGCGGTAGCGCACGTGCCGCGTCTCCTGGGCGTGCCGGCGCTGCCACTCCTCGACCACCGCAGGGTGGTGTCCGACACCGGACTCGGCACCGCACTCGGATTCGTCCCCCGAGACGCAACGCGCCGCGTACTCCGGCTCCGCCGTCGCGTCCTGCACGATCGAGAAGGCGACGTATCGAAAGATCCGCCGACTCATGCCTGGTGCTCCTACTGTCGTTGCCGCTGCTTGCCACTCCGTCGTCATGGGTTCGCTCCGTCTGCCCAACGCCTGCCCGAGGTGCAAGGCTTCGACTACTCTGTGTGTTCCGGCCACTACGAGCATGGACCCGGAGCAGGGAACGAACACCGTCCGTGAGCCGTACTTCCCCGACCGCGCGGCGGTTCTTCCACACCTTCCACGGAGGAGCGCGCCATGCCGCCGAGACGGGTAGTCACGGGCCGGAGTCAGGAACCGCGCCAACGGTTCGTTGAGGAACTGCGGTTACTCCGCTCACAAAGCGGCGACAGCCTGCGAAAGCTCGGCGAAGTGCTGGGCTGGGATTGGTCGTTGTTCGGAAAGATGGAGAGCGGCGAAACCCTCGGCGGACCGGAAGTCGTTCAAGCCCTCGACCAGCATTACGGAACTCCCGGCCTCCTGCTCACCCTGTGGGAACTCGCACTCGGCGACCCAACCCAGTTCCGAGAGCAATATCGCCGGTACATGGCGTTGGAGGCCGACGCGGTCAGCTTGTGGCACTACGCGGTGAGCGCCCCGCCCGGCCTGCTTCAGACGGACGGGTACGCGCGCGAAGCCCTCACGGCGGGTGGTGCCGTAGGTGAAGAACTGAACCAGCAAGTCGAAGCACGCATAGGGCGACGTGAGCTGCTCAACAACGACAGCACACCTCACTTCCGCACCATCCTGTCTGACGCAGTCTTGCGCGCATCCTTGCGCGATAAGCAGGCATGGCAAACGCAGCTCAAACACCTAGCCGAGGCGGCTGGCCGCCCGAACCTCACGCTGCACGTGCTGCCGCAGGATGCCGGGCTCCACGGCTTGATGAATACCGACGTGATGTTTCTGCGGCTAGTGGACGGCCGTACCGTGGCCTACACCGAGAACGACATTCACGGCGAACTGTTCGAGGAAACAAGCCAAGTCGAGCGCCTGCAACGCGCGTATGATGCGGTGCGCGACCTGGCGTTGTCCCCGGCAGAGTCGCGGAAGTTCATCACCCAGATGTTGGAGGAAGCGCAGTGCGACCCATCGACCTGAGTGCCGCCGCGTGGCGCAAGAGCTCGTACAGCAACACGGACGGTGGCCAGTGCGTCGAGGTTGCCGATAACTTCCACGCCGTCGTACCCGTACGCGACAGCAAGGACCCGCACGGACCCGCGCTCACCTTCGAGTCTGCCGCGTGGTCGTCGTTCGTCACCGCCGTCAGAGGCGGAGAGTTCCCTGCCTGAGCGCCGCAGCGGGTTCCCGAGTGAGCGGCCCTCGCCTGGCAGCGGGGGCCGTTGTCGTGACGAAACGTGGAACAGCACCCACACGTCACATCTTGGGTAACTTGTGCATCTGAGCCACGACACGGCGCGCCAGTGCCGAGGGGTTGACGAGAAGGGTTAGCAACGTCCAGGTAGCCAGCGTTGCCGTGGAGTTCGTCGTCGTCCTCAGCCAGATGGTGTGTTCCCCATCTCCAGCCCGGCGTACATGGTGAACCGGTTGCCGACGATGAAGGGCTGGCCTCCGGTCCCGCGCCTACCGATGAGCTGGCTGACCTGGCCGCCGTCGCCGCTACACGGGCACCGAGATCGTCGCGGGTGGCGCGGGCCAGTGTGGCTCCGTGCACCCGCACAGACAGCGGTCTACCGCTAGACCGATCCTCCGCACATAGCTGAATCGGATGAACTGATGAGTTGGCCGGTACTTCGGTGGGTGTGGGTCGTTGTTCTGGGCGTGCCGATATCTCGTTCGCGTCGTTCCCGGGTCCAGCGTCCCCGCATGTCGGTGGAGTTGGCGTCTGTGGTGGAGAGGCGTCTGGGCGCTCTGCCTGCCTCTGCCGAGTTTCTGCGCCGGCTGGACGTGGCCGGGATCATCGACGAGCTGTGTCCTGTCCGTGAGGTGGCTCATCTGACGCACCGGCAGGTCGTTGAGGCGCTGATCGCCAACCGGCTGTCCTCGCCGACCTCGATGGTGCGGGTGGAGGACTGGGCGCGGAAGTGGGCTGTCGAGGAGGTCTTCGGCATCGAGCCGGACCTGCTCAACGACGACCGTATCGCCCGCGCTCTGGACGCGATCGCCCCGCGCCTGGCCTGTTCGCGCCGCTCAAAGCGAGGGCGGCAACGACCTCGCGCGGGTGAACTGCCGTAACGGTAAAGGGCCTTCTCCGTGTTGGTCGGGTTGTAGCGCCTGACCAGCAAGGAAGAAGACCCGGTGGAACCCTATACGCACCCGGCCGCCCCGGCCGACGCCTTCACGGCCACCTTCACCCGTTTGGAGGAGATGGTCGGACACCTGTCCGGTCCGGTGATGATGGCGTGCACCGCGGAGGTGCTGGAGGACTACGTCACTACCGCCGGGCGGGAGTTGCTGCGGCGGATGGTGCAGGACCAGCTCGACGCGCGGGCCGTGGCCGAGGTCCGACTGGAGTCGGTGACCGGCGCGGACGGCGTGGAGCGCCGCCGGGCCGAGCGCGGCCACCGCACCCCGCACCCCGCACCCCCGCCGGCATCCTCCCCGCCACCGCCGGGGAACGTCTCGCCCGCCAGCCAGGCCCACATGCCACCGGCCGCGAGGTCCATGCCTCGCTCCAGCACTCCACCGCCGAGATGGTCACCGCCATGTTCGACTGTGCCACCGCGCGCGACCCCGAGCACAGGCGCCGCTGGGTCGTGCTGGTCGACGGAGCCAACCACCAACTCCACTGCCTGCGAAGCGAAGCCGCCGCCCGAGGCATCCGCATCGACATCGTCGTCGACATCGTCGTCGACTTTGTTCACGTTCTTGAGTACTTGTGGAGGGCGGCCGAGGACCTCCACCCCACCGGCCCCGCCCGCGCGGCCCACGTCGCCGAGATGGCCCGCACCGTCCTTCAGGGACACAGCGCCCGCGTCGTCGCGGACCTACGCGCCCAGGCCCGCACCCGCCAGCAGGACAGCCCCGTCGCCCTGCCGGGGCTGGAGCGCACCGCCGCCTACCTCGAAGCCAAGCAGCCCTACCTGGCCTACCACATCGCCCTCGCCCTGGGCTGGCCCATCGCCAGCGGCGTCATCGAGGGCTGCTGCCGCTACCTGATCAAGGACCGCCTCGACATCACCGGCGCGAGATGGAGTCTGACCGGGGCCGAAGCCGTCCTCCTCCTGCGCGCGGTCCTCGACAACGGCGACTTCGACGCCTACTGGCGCTTCCATGCCGACCGCACCTACCAACGCGACCACGCCAACCGCTACCAGCACGAATTCGCTACAGCAGCATGATCAACAACCCGCAAGTCCCTCAAGAGAAACGCACCCTCCTACTACCACTCCAAGCCGCTACACTTCCCACGCCCAAGCCGTTGACCAGCGCCAATGAAGAAGTCCGGCTGGAGTACTAGCCGGCGTTGGGGGAAGGCCCGACAGTAGCCATGAATAATTCATCCAATGAATAGAATATTCGGCCTATACTCCACGGATGGATGATGCGAATAATCGCGGAGCTGAATGAGTGAATTTGACTGCCGCATTGGTTTCAGGGCTGGACGGCTGATACAACTAGAAATGACCAAGCGGGGCAGTCAGCCTGCAGTGCACGATGAAAGGGAAACCGAATGTCTGCCGTTAACTTTGAGGAGCTCAACAAGATCGCTGGCGAGCTCCTGCCCGAGCGGGCCGTGCTCTCCGCCTTCGGCGGAGGTTACGACGGCGGCCACGGCGGCGGCCACGACGGCGGCCACGGCGGCGGCCACGGCGGCGGCCACGGCGGCGCCACTGTCGTGTCGACCTGCGCGACCCAGAGCACCTCTCCGACGCTCGTCCTGGGCCTGCCGCTCGGCTCGCAGCAGATCACCCAGATCTGCACCCCGTCGACGGTGACCCACTGAGGTAACACCCTGGTGACAGACGTTCACCATCGGTCGGGGAAGGGCTGACGATCTCGTCGGCGCTTCCCCGACTTTCGTGGGGGGCTTGGTGAGGTGTGCTTCTGCCGAGCCTTGCACATCGTTCCGAGGGCGCGACCACTGCTGTTGTTACGAGTCTCCGTCCTGGAACAACAGGAGGCCAGTCCCGTCTTGCGAGCGCGGCTGAGGCGAGGGCTCCGCTCCTGAATTCCGACGAGGTGTGACCACGTGAGCCTGCCACGTTGCCCGTTCGGCGGGAAGGTACCGTTCCCAAGCGAGGATGCAGCTCGCAAATGGCTGGCGAAACAGCCCTTACTCGAAAATACGCCCCCAGCTGATCGCATCTACCTATGCCCCCACTGCCGATACTGGCACGTCACGGGATCGCACCGTTGGACGAGTCGGGACATTCTGGAGCGACGCAATTATGGGAGGCGAGCGGTCAATCCCAAGCGAAAGCAACAACGGTCCGGCTGAGCATGCGACAGCCGTTCCCCACTCGCCCGGGCAGGGCTGATGCGTTCTCACTCGATGAGACGTGCTGATCGCGTGGGTGTGTGCCCGGGTGGGCGGGTCGTCCGCGCTGGAGACAAGGAACGTGACCCCCGATGATCAAGGTTCTCGAAGCCTTTGATCACGAACAGGGGTCGCGTTCGCGTGTCATCTTCTCTGATCGGTGTCCTGCAGCGCCACCGCGAGGACATCGACCTGCCCTGCCCGCTTGAAGAACTTGCCTCGCTGCGAGAGGTCTTGGACCGGATTCCCGATCCGCGGCGGGTGCGGGGCCGCCGCTACCGGCTGGGGGCCCTGCTCGCCCTGTGTCTGCTCGCGGTGCTCGGCGGCGCGACCACCCTGGCCGGCATCGTCCGGTTCACCGCCGACGCCACCCCCGAAGTGCGGGAACGGATCGGGCTGACGCGTCTGCCGCGGGCCACCACCCTGGGCCGTCTGCTGTCCCGGATCGACGGCGACGCCTTCGATGAGGCCGCCACGCGCCCGGACCTGGGGCCGCATCGGCCACACGCCGGTGGTCCACGTGCGGGGCCGGGGCTCCGGCCGTGTCTCTATGGCCGGAATGACCTGCTTCAAGAACGGAGAGCGGTCACGGCTGATCTACAGCTTTCGCGTGCATCGTGGGCGCAAGAACGAGCCCAAGGGCTTCACCTGGCAGGACTACCGCGACCTGATCGTTCGGGCACACAACCAGCTCGGCGGCCCGGTCCTCCTGGTCTGGGACAACCTGCGGACTCATCTCATGCCACAGATGAAGGCTTTCATCGCCTCACGGTGTTCCACTTCCCCACGTACGCACCCGACCTCAACCCGCAGGAAGGCATCTGGTCACTGGTGAAACGCACCATCGGCAACCTCGCTGCCGCGAACATCGACCAGCTGGCCACCGCCGTCAAACGCAGCCTCAAGCAGGTCCAGTACCGACCACACCTGATCAACGGCTGTCTCACAGGCACCGGCCTGACGATGGAATCCTGACCAGATCAGGCCGACATCACGCGTTCAAGTTCAGTAGCCGGCGTTGGGGGAAGGCCCGACAGTAGCCATAAATAATTCATCCAATGAATAGCATATTCGGCCTATACTCCACGGATGGATGATGCGAATAATCGCGGAGCTGAATGAGTGAATTTGACTGCCGCATTGGTTTCAGGGCTGGACGGCTGATACAACTAGAAATGACCAAGCGAGGCAGTCAGCCTGCAGTGCACGATGAAAGGAAAACCGAATGTCTGCCGTTAACTTTGAGGAGCTCAACAAGATCGCCGGCGAGCTCCTGCCCGAGCGGGCCGTGCTCTCCGCCTTCGGCGGAGGTTACGGCGGCGGCCACGACGGTGCCACTGTCGTGTCGACCTGCGCGACCCAGAGCACCTCTCCGGCGCTCATCCTGGGCCTGCCGCTCGGCTCGCAGGAGATCACCCAGATCTGCACCCCGTCGACGGTGACCCACTGAGGTAACACCCTGGTGACAGACGTTCACCATCGGTCGGGGAAGGGCTGACGATCTCGTCGGCGCTTCCCCGACTTTCGTGGGGGGCTTGGTGAGGTGCGTTTCCGATACGCCGTGAACGGGCTTTGCGGCCCGGCCCGATCAGGGTATGCCATTCCTCCGGTTCGGCCGGACCTTGTGTGTAACCAGGAGAGCCCACACTCGTTCGTCCGAATGAAGGCTCTGTGCTAGCACCGGCCGCATCACTCCCCTCACCTCCTGGAGAGCGCCATCAGCCCGCGAGTGTTGTCACTTGTGACAGAAGATCCCCCTCCACCCGCCCTGGCGGTCCCCACTTTGACCGAAGGGACGGAGCTGGTCGGCGAGTTCGAAGGCTCCGGGTACCGCGTGCAGCCCCATCTGGTGCGCCGCATCGACGGGCAGGTAGTGCGCCTGCCCGAATTGCTGTACCTGCTGGCCAAGCTCGTCCACATCCAGCAGCAGTCGGCTTCGGGTCCGCGGAACGCCCAGCAGTACCTCTCCCGCCTGTCGGAAGCGTTGAGCCACGAAACCGGCCGCGAATTCGGGCCGGACCATGTTGTCTTCCTCATCGACAACAAACTGGCGCCGTTGGGAGTCACCACCTACAGCGACGGCTCACCCCCGGAAATCCCGAAGGCCGACCCCTTTCTGTCGCTGCGGTTCCGGGTAGACGTTTTCTCCGAGGCATCCTCCTGGAGCATCAGCGGCTTCTTCATGTGGCTGTACCGGCCCTTCCTGATGCTCCTGGCCGTCAGCGTTTTCGTATTCTGCGAATTCCTGCTATTCAGCGGCAGTCGCATGGCCGGCGCCGTGCAACAGGCTCTGGTCACCCCCACCAGCATCCCGCTGGTCTTCCTTCTGGCCCTGGTCTCCGGGGCCTTTCACGAGATCGGTCACGCCTCGGCGTGCCGCTACAGCGGGGCACGTCCCGGTGCCATGGGGTGCGGCATCTACTTGGTTTGGCCCGCTTTCTACACCGACGTCACCGACTCGTACCGGCTGGGGCGCACAGGCCGTCTGCGGGTCGACCTCGGAGGCGTCTACTTCAATACGTTGTTCGTCATCGGTCTCGCCCTGACGTACCTCGCGACCGGATGGCAAGTCCTGCTGGTGGCGATTTTGGCCATCAACCTGGAAATCGTGCAGCAGCTCATCCCGTCACTCCGGTTCGACGGGTACTACATCATTTCCGACCTGGTCGGCATCCCCGACCTGTTCAAGTACATCGGGCCGATCCTGAAACGGGCTCTCCTGCGGCAGCCGGCCGACGAACTGCTTCAGGCTCTCAAGCGCTGGCCCCAAATCGTTGTCACCGCCTGGGTGCTGGTGGTCGTCCCCGCCCTGGCAGTCCAACTGGGCATCCTGGTCGTCCGGCTCCCCGAACTCGTCGAGACGGGATGGAGCACGGCCGAGACGCTGGTCGAGAGCGCCACCGCATCTGGCAATCCAGTGGTGGGAGTCCTTTCCGCCGCCGTCCAGATCCTGTTGCTGCTTCTCCCGTTGGCCGGAGCGATCCTTGTCCTGGTACAACTGGCTCGGGCGTTTGTCCGCTTCCTCCACCGGCGTCTGGTCGCCGTCGGCGACCACAAGCAGGGCCGCCGCACGCCCTACCGCATGTGGGGCGGCTCAGCGCTGCTCATTTTCTCGCTCGCCGGTCTGGGAACCGACTCCAGCACACCGGCGGGCGCATGCCGCAAGTGCGCCGCCGCCGCGCGCCACAGCCGGATCCGGTTCGCCGTCTGCGACCCGCTCTGTCCCGCCGCCGGTGTCAGGCCGGCCTTCCACCGGCGCACCTGCTTCCCAGCCTACGACGGTGCCCCGGCTCTCCTGGGCACCCTGTCTCGCTACGGGACAATCGAACGAGTAACGACAGGAATGATGGTCACTATGGATACAACACCACCGGGCCAAGCCCTGGTCGAAGCGGGTTGGCGGAAGGTTCGCGACGACTGACCGTGGCCACGACATACGGTTCTGATCCACTCTCTGTGGAGCGATGACGGAGCGTCACAAGCAGCTGGCAGAATGGGTGCTCGTGTGACTGCAGCGTGCTTCGGACAGCCTTCTCCCATCTCTCGACGGTGACCGTGACGGCCGTCGTAGTGGACGATGACACTGTCAATCCCCCGGTTTCGTAGAGTCCTTCGTTTTGCGGCCCGGGCCTCTTGCCGGCTTCGGGTGCGTGCTTCGGTGATGATCTGTTCGAACTCTTCGGGTGGCAGGCCGCCGGCTGCACTGTGCCTTCGTCGCGGGTTGTAGAACCCGGTGATCCACGTGGCGATCTTCAGCCGGGCCTCGGTACGGGTGGCGAAGGTTCGCCGGTGGATGTAAAGGAACGAGGCGGTGAGCGTCGTACCCGTACGCGACAGCAAGGACCCGCACGGACCCGCGCTCACCTTCGAGTCTGCCGCGTGGTCGTCGTTCGTCACCGCCGTCAGAGGCGGAGAGTTCCCTGCCTGAGCGCCGCAGCCGGTTCGCTCACCGGCTCAGCCGCTGATAGCGGCTGACCGCCAGCGGGAAGAAGATCAGCAGCAGCGCCGCCGGCCAGACGACCGCCACCGCCACCGCATGCTGCGCGGCCCACGAGTCGCCGCTCCAGGCCGGGTTGGCGAAGAGTTCGCGGATCGCGGTGGCGGTGGCGGACATCGGGTTCCACTCGGCGATGGGTCCGAGCCAGCCGGGCATCGACTCGGGGTCGGCGAAGACGTTGGACAGGAAGCCGACCGGCCAGATCAGGATTTGTACGGCCGTGACGAGTTCCGGCCGGCCGGCGAGCATGCCGAGGTAGATGCCGATCCAGAGCATCGCGAACCGCAGCAGGAGCAGCAGCCCGACCGCGTACAGCGCGTCGCCGAAGCCGCCGTGCCAGCGCCAGCCCATCAGCAGACCGACGCCGATCAGGACGAGCAGGCTCAGCGCGGACTGGAGCATGTCGAGGACGCTGCGGCCGACGAGCACCGCCGAGGGGGCCATCGGCATGGACCGGAAGCGGTCGATGACGCCCTTGTTCATGTCCTGGGTGATCGCGACCATCGTCCCTTCCAGGCCGAAGGCCATGGTGAGCGCGAGCATGCCCGGGACCAGCAGGTCCTTGTAGCTGCCGCCTCCGGGCACCTCCATGCTGCCGCCGAGGAAGTACGCGAACATCAGCAGCATCATCACCGGGAAGACGAGGCCGACGATCACCTGGACCGGCTGCCGGACCCAGTGCGCGAGGCCGCGCCGGGTCATCGTCCAGGAGTCCACGAGCGCCCAGCGCAGCCGGGAGCCGCCCGTGGGCACGGCGGGGAGGGTCGTGACGGTGGGCGTGGGCGTAGGCGTAGCGGTGGTCATACGGTTCATACGGTCGCCTCCTGGTCCGACGAGTCCGAGCGGCCTGAGTGGTCCGGCTGGTCCGACGAGTCCGAGCGGCCCGCCAGGTCCGCCGGGTCCGCCGGGTCCGCCGGGTCCGCCGGGTCCGACCGGCCCGGCTCCCGCTGCGCGCCCGTCAGGTGCAGGAACACCTCGTCGAGCGTCGGTCGCCGCAGCGCGATGTCCTCAGCCTCGATCCCGGCCGCGTCGAGGGCCCGTACGGTCTCGGCCAGCGCGGCCATCCGGTCGGCGACCGGCGCGCTGATCCGGCGGTCGTCCACGACGGTCTCCGCCGCGTCCGAGCGGGTGGCCATGCCGATCGCCGAGGCCGCGGCGGCGACCCGGTCGGCGTCGCGGACCACGACGTCGATGCGGTCCCCGCCGAGTTTGGCCTTGAGCTCGTCGGACGTGCCGTCCGCGATGACCCGGCCGGCGTCGATCACCGAGATGCGGTCGGCGAGCTGGTCGGCCTCCTCCAGGTACTGGGTGGTCAGCAGGACGGTCGTGCCGCCGCCGACCAGCGAGCGGACCGCGTTCCACACCTCGGTGCGACCGCGCGGGTCGAGCCCGGTGGTCGGCTCGTCGAGGAAGAGGATCTGCGGCGACAGGATCAGGCCGGCCGCGAGGTCCAGCCGCCGCCGCATGCCCCCGCTGTACTGGCCGACGGCCTTGCGGCCGGCGGCGGCCAGGCCGAACCGTTCCAGCAGCTCGTCCGCGCGGACGGCCGCGCGCCGGCCGCCCAGGTGGTAGAGCCGTCCGAACATCTCCAGGTTCTGCCGCCCGCTGAGGTCCTCGTCGACCGCCGCGTGCTGGCCGAGCAGGCCGATGCGGTAGCGCACTTCGTCGGGGCGCCGCAGGACGTCGAAGCCCGCCACCTCGGCCCGGCCGCCGTCGTGCCGCAGCAGGGTGGCCAGAATCCGTACGAGTGTGGTCTTGCCCGCGCCGTTGGGCCCGAGGATTCCCTGGACGGTCCCCTGCGGGACGGTCAGGTCGAGCCCGGCGAGGGCCGGCTTGTCCCGGTAGTTCTTGTGCAGTCCTTCGACGACGATCGCTGGATCGCTGTCACGCAAGGCGCTCTCCTCCGGTTGCGTCAGTGCCGCTGGCTTTCCCTCTGTTAGTCAAACTTGACTACAAGAGGAAGGGTAACCCCGGGCCCCCTCTTAGTCAAACTTGATTAGCTACGCTTCGGGCTCGCGTAGGGATCGCCGGCGGCCTCGGTCCGCATCCCCGCCCACGGGTCGCCCTCGCCCGCCATGACGTACGCCCCGCCCTCCAGCCGCGCGATCAGCCCGCGCGTCCACTCGGCGTCGCCTTCGGCGGTGTGCACCCCCAGGCCCATGATCTCGCCGATGTGACCCCACTCCGAGTGGTCGCCCGACTCCGGCGTCCAGTGCTTGGCGATCTCGGCGCGCCAGCCCTCCAGGGCCGCGGCCCGCTCCTTGAGCAGCGAGACCGCCTCGGCGCGAGGCAGGTCGACGATGAAGCCGACGCCGGCCGTGAGCTCGTCGAACTTCACGTCGTGCTTGGACAACGCGCGGCGCAGCAGGGTCTGGTACTCGGCCTCGCCGCCGGGCGTCAGCTCGTACTCGGTGCGCGGCGGGCCGCCCGCCGGGCTCTCGGCGATCTCGTGCGCGCTCATCAGACCTTGCTTCGCCATCTGCTTGAGCGCGTGGTAGATCGAGCCGGGCTTGACGTTGGACCACTCGTGGGCGCCCCACATCTCCAGGTCGCTGCGGACCTGATAGCCGTGCGCCCGCCCGTGCTGCCGGACCGCTCCCAGAACCAACAGTCGGGTCGCTGACATCGTCTCTGCTCATCCCCTATTTCCGTACACCTGCACTGTCGCCAGAGTAGACGGGGCCGGCTGATCAGCCTTGATCAGCCGGCCCCGTGCGTCCGGCGGTGCGGGCCGCCCTATCCGGCCTGCGCGGCCCGGTCCTCGTCGACCAGCTCGAAGGCCGTCTTGCCGTCGATCGCCTCGCGGATGATGTCCGCGTGGCCCGCGTGCCTCGCGAGCTCCTGGATCAGGGTGAGCAGAACCCAGCGGGCGGAGCGGCGGCCGTCCTGCGGGAACCAGGGGGCCACCGGCAGCGGGACCGTCCCGTCGAGGTCGGGGAGGGAGTTGATGTACTCCTCGGTCTCCCGGGCCACTTGGGCGTTGCGCGCCAGCATGCCGGCCACGGTCTCGTCATCGACCAGCCGGAACGAGTCGCCCCAGTTGCTCTCGTCCCGCTTGATGTCGCCCTCGGGGCGGCCGGCCAGGATCGCGACGATCCAGTTCTGCTCGACCTCGGTCAGGTGCTTGAGCAGTCCGCTGAGCGTGAGTTCGCCGGCCGTGGGGCGCAGCGCCGCCTGCTCGTCGGTCAGTCCGAGCAGCGAGCGGCGGATGGCGCCGCGCTGCGCTTCCAGGTAGGCGAGCAGCGCGCCGCGCTCGTCGCCGTGTGCTTCGGCGTTCACCAGAGTCGGCATGGGAGTCCTCTTCCGTGCGGTGGATCGGGCGGTGGTTCCTGCGGTGGATCGGCCGGGGCTTCTTCCCGACAACCACCACAGTAGGAGTCCATGCGGTCAGCTCCTGTCCTCAATCAGGTCCGTAATCAGGTCCGTAATCAGGTCCGTAACGGTCAGAACGGGAACTGACTGCGGCCGTGCTGGATGGAGATCCACTTGACGGTGGTGAAGGCGTCGACCAGCGCGTCGCCGTTCAGCCGGCCCACACCGGACTGCTTCTCGCCGCCGAACGGCACGATCGCCTCGTCGTGCACCGTGCCGTCGTTGACGTGCACCATGCCGGTCTCGATGCGCTGGGCGATCCGTACGCCGCGCTCGATGTCACCGGTGTGCACGGCGCCGCTGAGCCCGTACGGGGTCGCGTTGGCGATCCGTACCGCCTCGTCCTCGTCGTCGAAGGGGATCACCAGGGCGACCGGGCCGAAGATCTCCTGGGTCAGCACCGGGGAGTCGACGGGGAGGTCGGTGAGCACGGAAGGGCCGACCAGATTGCCGTCGGTGGCGCCGTGCAGCAGGGCCCTCGCGCCGTCGGCGATGGTCTGGTCGACCAGGGTGGTGATGCTCTCCGCCTGGCCGGCGTGGATCAGCGGGCCGATGTGGGTCGCCGGGTCCGCCGGGTCGCCCACCTTCAGCGTCTTGACCTTGGCGACGAACTTCTCGGTGAACTCGGCCGCGATGCTCCGGTCCACCAGCATCCGGTTGGCCGCCATGCAGACCTGGCCCTGGTGGATGAAGCGGCTGAAGACGGCGGCGTCCACGGCATAGTCGATGTCGGCGTCGTCCAGGACGATCAGCGCGCTGTTGCCGCCGAGTTCGAGGATGGCGCGCTTGAAGTTGGCTGCGGCGACGGTGGCGACATGCCGTCCGACCTTGTCGGAGCCGGTGAAGGAGATGACCTTCGGCACCGGGTGCTCGATGAGCGCGTCGCCGATCTCCGCGATGTCGGTGATCACGACGTTGAGCAGGCCGGCGGGCAGCCCGGCTTCCTCGAAGAGCTTGCCGACCAGGCCGCCGCCGCAGATCGGGGTGTTCTGGTGCGGCTTGAGGACCACGGCGTTGCCGAGCGCGAGGGCCGGCGCGACCGACTTGAGCGACAGCAGGAACGGGAAGTTGAACGGGCTGATGACGCCGACGACGCCGACCGGCAGCCGGTAGACCCGGTTCTCCTTGCCGTCCACCGGCGAGGGCAGGATGCGGCCCTCGGCGCGCAGCGCGAGGTGCACGGACTCCCGCAGGAACTCCTTGGCGAGATGCAGCTCGAAGCCGGCCTTGACGCGGGTGCCGCCGCACTCGGTGATGATCGCGGCGGCCAGCTCCTCCTCGCGGTCCTCGACGATCCGCAGGGCCCGCTCGAAGACCAGCCGCCGGGAGTACGGGTTGGTCGCGGCCCACTGCGGCTGAGCCCGCTCGGCGGCGCGGTAGGCCAGGTCGACTTCCGCGACCGTGGCCACGGTTATCGAGGCGAGCTTCTCGTCGTTGTACGGATTGAAGTCGACGATGTCCCAGGAGCCGGAGCCGGCCCGCCACTCACCGTCGATGTACTGAAAGGCCAACTCGGAGAAGTAGGACATGCCATCCCTATCTGAAAGACGGGGCGCTCGTGACGCCCGCGCTCTGAAGCAGACTCCTGATGACATGTCATCGTACTGATGCGTCAAAGCAGTTGAAGAAGCCGGTGCAGCAAGTCCCTTGTCCGGTGGGGGTTCAGGCTGTCCTCGTGCAGCCGGGCCATCGCCCGTTCGTACTGCGCCACTTCCTCGCGCTTGTCCACATAGAGCGAACTGGTCAGCTGCTCCAGGTAGACGACGTCGGACAGGTCGGACTCGGGGAAGCGCAGCATCGTGAACGCCCCGCTCTCCCCCGCGTGCCCGCCGAAGGCGAACGGCATGACCTGGAGCGTGACGTCGGCCCGCTCGGAGACGTCGATGAGGTGCTGGAACTGGCCGCGCATCACGGCGGCGTCCCCGTACGGGCGGTGCAGCGCGGCCTCGTCGAGCACCGCGTGGAACCGCGTCCCGCGCTCGGAGACCAGCAGTTTCTGCCGCTCCAGGCGCAGCGCGACCCGGCGGTCGACCTCGGCCGCGGCGGCGGCCGGCTGGCCCCGGGTGACGACGGCGTGGGCGTACTCCTCGGTCTGCAACAGGCCGTGCACGAACTGGACCTCGTAGGCGCTGATGTGCGAGGCGGCGCCCTCCAGCCCGACGTACGTCTGGAACCAGCCCGGCAGCACGTCACCGTAGGTGTGCCACCAGCCGGCGACGTTGGCCTCGCGGGCGAGGGCGAGCAGGGCCTCGCGCTCGCCGGTGTCGGAGACGCCGTAGAGCGTCAGCAGGTCCTCGACGTCACGCGCCTTGAAACTCACCCGGCCCAGCTCCATACGGCTGATCTTCGACTCGGAGGCGCGTATCGAGTAACCGGCGGCCTCGCGGGTGATGCCTCGTGTTTCGCGCAGCCGTCTGAGCTGAGAGCCCAGCAATATGCGCCGCACGACTGAGCCGCTGGACTCACTTGTCGTCACTGCCTCGCTCCTCCTGCTGGTTGCGCTGTTCTGGGTGCGCCGTTCTGGGTGCACTGGTTGCGCCGTTCCAACGCGTCGCGCCGCCGAGCGTGTCTCGATCTCGCCGCCGAGCGCCGAAGTCTGCCATCTCCAGGCTCCGTTGAGTGCACATCCGGTTACAGAAATGAGAGCTCGGCGAAAGTAGTCGCGGGAAGAAATGCGCGTGAACCTGCACGTGCATACGTAAAAACCGCACGTGCACGTGCATCTGCCCTTGCATCTGCCGTACGCATTGGGAACCATGGGGCGGGCAAGACGTTCGTTCGTATGCAAGGGGGCCGGGGTTCACCCTCGGTAAATACCGACCGCCGGATCGTGACGACCGCCAATGCCAGGAGTGTCTCGCATGGGGACAAAAGGATCGACCGTGCTAGAGCCGTTATGGCAAGGGCTCCCGCCGATCGACCCCTCAGCGGTCTCCGGATCCGCCTCGCTGGCCCTTCCTCCGCAATACGAATCCGTGGGCGGCGCCCGGCGCTTCACCCGGGTGACCCTGCAGGGCTGGGAACTCGCCGACCTCTTCGACAGCGTCGCGCTGGTGGTCTCCGAACTCGTCACCAACGCGATGCGGCACGGGCTGCCGGACGGCATCGCGGCACGGCCGGCCTCGGGGCCGGACGGCTGTACGGGCTCCGTCGACTTCGCCGACGCCGGGAACTCGACGGGCGCGGCGGGCTCTGCGGGCCCAACGGGTCCTGCGGGCTCCGGCGACGCCGGGGGGTTCGACCCGCGGGTCCGGCTGCATCTGATGCGCTGGTCGTCGCGGCTGGTGTGCGCCGTACGCGACCCCAGCCGGGAGAGCCCGGTCGCCATGGACGCCGACGCCATCGAGAGCTGCGGCGACTCGGCCGAGTCCGGGCGCGGCCTCTTCCTCGTCGACTCCTTCGCCGACAGCTGGGGCTGGCAGCCGCTCACGGGCTCACTCGGCGGGAAGGTCGTCTGGGCGCTTTTCCGGCTGCCGCCCGGGACCCGTCAGCTCTGAGGCCCGTCGGCTCTGAGGCCCGTCAGCCCCTGAGGCCCATCAGCCCTGAGACCCGGCTCAGGTCAGTCGCGGGCCAAGTGGTCGAACTCGCCGTCCTTGACGCCGAGCACCATCGCCTCTATTTCGGCCGGGGTGTAGACGAGCGCCGGCCCTTCGGGAAAACGGGAGTTGCGCACCGCCACACCCCCGTCGGGCAGCTTCGCGAACTCGACGCACGAGCCCTGCGAATTGCTGTGCCGGCTTTTCTGCCAGACGACCCCGCAGAGGTCCGTGGCTGCCATGCCGTTGTACGCGTGGTGCACGGGGTCTCCTGGGTAGTGCAGAGGTCAACTTCCCCGGATCATAACCCTGTTCACGTGCAGCTGCATGAGCGGCTGCACGTGCACGCGCAGTGTCCTTCCGGCTACTTGGAGCCGTACGGAAGCAGCGCCATCTCCCGCGCGTTTTTGATGGCGCGCGCCAACTGCCTTTGCTGTTGGGCCGATACGTGGGTCACTCGGCGGCTTCGAATCTTGCCACGATCGGAAATGAACTTCCGTAGCAAGACGGTGTCCTTGTAGTCGATATACGAAATATCGGCTACGTCCAAGGGGTTCGGGCGGGGCTTGTTTTTGCTGTGAAGATCGACACGGCGAGCCATCTATGGGGGCCTTTCCGGGCGGGGCGGGGGCGGAATCGGGGGAAATTTGGGCCGGATTCGAGCCGGATTCGAGCCGAACGCAAGTCACGCATCCGCTGCGAAATCCGGTTCTGGATCGGGGTCGGTTCGAGAGACGGGACCGGTTCGGGGGTCGAGGCCGGTTCAGGTCAGGGGGCGAGGCCGGTTCAAGAAACCGGGTCGAGGAGTTCGTCGAAGGCGGTCGACAACAGCCGCCACTCCTCGCGGCCCGCCGCGTACTCGGCGTCGGTGAGCAGGCAGGAGTCGAGCAGCGCGACCAGCGCCTCCCGGTCCAGACCCGGCGATGTGAAGGTCAGATGCTGGGCCCGGTCGCCGTGTTCGGGGTCCCAGTCCATCGCGGCAGCCACCGTGCGCGTCGGCGGCTCCAACTCCCAGGCCGCCTCCGGGAGCGAGGCCAGCCACGGGCCGGAGTTCTCCACGCACAGCGCGCCGCCCGCCGCGTCCCAGGAGAGCAGCGTGTCCGGCCGGTCGGCGAGCCAGAACCGGCCCCGGCTGCGGGCGGCGGCGCAGCTCACGTCCTCCAGCGCGGTGTAGAGCCGGCCGGGGTGGAAGGGCCGGGTGCGGTGCCACACCAGCGTCGCGACGCCGTACGCGTCGGCCTCCTGCGGCAGCAGCGCGCAGGCCGGGTGCTGCCGGGCCGCCGCTGCCTCGACGTCGAAGCCGGCGAACCCGGCGAAGGCGGCCTCCGCCAGCTCGCCCGAGTCCACGGCGACCCGGCGGGCGGTGGGGTGCAGTTGCTCCAGCAGCTCCAGGTCCGCCGGATCACTCTCCTCGCCGGGCACCAGGACGAGCACCGGCGCGTACTCCAGCTGCCGGGCCCAGGTGTCCGCCACCGTGCGCTGATCGGTCGCCGCGGCGGCGAGCCCGACCTCCGCCAGGTCATCGCCGCAGCTCAGATACGGCACCAGCAGGGCGGGGTCCACCGCCGTGAGCACATTGCTCACCCGCAGCGCGTCGCTCCCGCAGTTGGCCACGACCTCCGCCATCGCCTGCGGCTCGACCGAGTCCCACAGCTCGACGACGGCCAGCCGGCACAGCCCGCTGTCCGCGAGCCGCTCCAGCTCGGGCACCAGGTCCTCGCGCAGCGCGCAGCACGCGCAGTCGTTGACCAGCGGCGCGTCACCGGTGGCGGTCACCCCGTCGCGGTCGCGCACGGTGCGCAGGACCGTCCCGTCGGCGGCCGTCGCCAGATCGTGGTGGAGCGCGACGCTGCCGGGCACCGCCCGCAACAGCCGCTCCACGGCGGCCTTCCGGGCCTCGGCGTGCAGCCCGCCCACCAGCACGACCGGGAGGGCGTCCCGGTCAGGCTGATCGGGCTGATCGGGCTGATCGGATCGGTCGGGGCGGCCAGGTCCGTCGGATCGGCCGGATCGGTCGGTCATCTCAGCGCTCCTGGCGGCGGCCGTACCGGCGCTCGAAGCGCTCGACGCGACCGGCGGTGTCCATGACGCGGGCGGTCCCCGTATAGAAGGGGTGGCTCGCCGAGGAGATCTCGACGTCGATCACCGGATAGGTGTTGCCGTCCTCCCACTCGACCGTCTTCTCGCTGGTGACAGTCGACCGGGTGAGGAAGGCGAAGTCGGCGGCCCGGTCGCGGAAGACGACGGGTCCGTACGAGGGGTGGATGCCGGGCTGCATGGCGGGGCTCCTACTGGCTGAGGTGAGTGGGGTGGCTGGGGTGGCTGGGGTGCGGCCGGCGTACGGCGCTCCGGCGCGGCCGGGGGTCGTCGCGGCCGGGGGGCGTCACGGCCGGGGGGCGTCGCGGCCGGCGTCAGCGCTCCTCGCGGAAGACGACGTGCCGGCGGGCCACCGGGTCGTACTTGCGCAGCTGTAGCCGGTCGGGGTCGTTCCGGCGGTTCTTGCGGGTCACGTAGGTGTATCCGGTGCCTGCGGTGGACCGGATCTTGACGATCGGACGTACTTCGTTGCGGGCCATACGGGCTACTATACAGAAATGGTTTCCATTTTCATTAGGAGGTGCTGACCCTTGTCGGCCCACTGCCAGCTGACCGGCCGCAAGCCCGGATTCGGCAACAACATCTCCCACTCGCACCGCCGCACCCGACGCCGGTTCGACCCCAACATCCAGCGCAAGCGCTACTGGCTGCCCAGCGAAGGACGGAACGTACGGCTGACGCTCAGCGCCAAGGGCGTGAAGACCGTGGACACGATCGGCATCGAGAAGGCCGTGGCCCGGGTCCGCGCGCTGGGAGGGCGGATCTGATGGCGAAGAAGAGCAAGATCGCCAAGAACGAGCACCGACGGATCGTGGTCGCCCGGTACGCGGCACGCAGGGCCTTGCTGAAGACCCTCATCCGCAGCCCGCAGACTCCGGAACAGGAACGGACGGCCGCTCAGCGCGAGTTGGTCCGCCAGCCGCGCGACGCCAGTGCGACGCGGGTGCGCAACCGGGACAGCGTCGACGGCCGGCCGCGCGGCTACCTCCGCGCCTTCGGCCTCTCCCGCATCCGGGTGCGGGAGCAGGCGCACGCGGGATTCCTGCCGGGGGTGCGTAAGTCCAGCTGGTGACGGTTACGGCCGGTCGGCGGGCCGGTTGAGCAGCGCCCGAGGTGTGAAGTGTGCGGGTCCCGATCCCATCGGGACCCGCACACTCATGCCTTGGGCGGCTCGGCTCCGGGCTCGGGCCCCTGCTCGGCCCCGGTGCCCGGCTCGGTGCCCGCCCCCGGCTCGGGTGTCCCGCCGATCGCCTCCGTCAGTTCTTCCAGAGCGTCCAGGAACAGCCCCGCCCCGCGCCGTATGACAGCGGCGGACGGCACCCCCTCGCCCTCCCACGCGTCGATCGCCGCACTGAGCGCGTCCCAGTTCGGCACACGGCGGTCGCGCACCGCCTGCGCGCCTTCCTCGGTGGCCTCGCGCAGCACCTTCGCCAGCTGTTCGGCCGCCGGGACGGGCTGCGCGAGGCGCTCGGGCAGATGCGCCTCCATGAGCATCGCGACCCGCCCTGCCGCCTCCATGGCCTGCTGCGCGTCGTCCACGTCGGTGCGCGTCAGGTCCTGGTGGCGCACCGGCTCGGCCTTGGCGCGGGCGAGCGCCTGGTCCCAGTCCGCGTGCGCCTCGCGCGCGGCGAGCAGCGCCTTGCGGACGTCGCCGCGCCGCCAGCCCTCCGGGTCGGCGAAGCTCTCGACGACCGTGGCCGCGTACCGCCCGGTGACCTCCAGCCACTCCGCGAGCCGGTCGTGCAGCTTGGGGGTCTCCCAGGCCGGGAAGAGCGCGTAGGAGAGCATCGCGAGCAGTCCGCCGAGCAGCGTCAGCAGCACCCGGTCGGGCACCGTCTGGGTCCACTCCGTGCCGCCCATGCCGAGCAGGAACACGACATACGCGGCCACGCATGCCTGCGCCACCGCGTAACCGGTGCGCAGCAGCAGGTACATCAGCGCGATCGAGGCGACCGCGAAGAGCGCGGACAACTGCGCGCCTGGCGAGGCGAGCTGCACCACGCCGGTGGCCACCGTCACGCCGACCAGCGTCCCGGCGAGCCGGGCCACTCCGCGCTCGTACGTCTGGGAGAAGTCCGGCCGCATCACCATCACCGAGCACATCGGCGCCCAGTAGGGATGCCCGAGCGGCAGCACGGAAGCCAGCAGATAGCCCGCGGAGGCGACCGCGCACAGCCGCAGCGCGTGCCGGAAGATGGGCGATTCCCAGCGCAGTTCGTGGCGGACGGCCCGGATCGCCACCGGGACCATGCTGGGCATCGTCGGCCGCAGCATCGGCTTGGTCACCGTCGGCTTGGCCGCGTTCGAGGTCCTGGTGCCGTCGGCGGTCTCCGTGACCTCGCCGAGCAGCGCGAGCAGCCGTCCGGCGGTGCGCCGGGCCGCGCCGGTCAGCTCGCCCTCGGCGTCGGGGTCGGAGTCGGGCATCCGCAGCACTTCCACCGCCGAGCTGGGCAGCTTGGCGGGCGTGCCGTGCCGGATCGCGTGCGCCGCCGCGTCCAGTACGGAGGCCGCGGCGCCCAACAGCGCGCGGGCGCGGTCCCGCTCGGGCCCCTCGGAGGCGGCGCCGACCGCCGGGTCGGCGAGCGAGGCGAGCACCGGGCGGATGCGTTCGGCCAGGCCGCGGCTGCCGTGCAGCTCGGCCGGGCGGCGGCGGGCCTGCCAGGGCGTCACCGCGGCGGCGCTGCGGGCCGTCATCAGCGGTTCCGGGTCGAAGGGGGCGATCGGGTCGTGCCGCAGCCGCCGGGCGTAGTCGGCCTCGGCGGCGAAGGCGTCGGCCAGCGCGTCCCGTTGCGCGCCCCAGCGGCGCACCGGGAAGACGATGATCAGCAGCGCCTGCACCAGCCCGCCGAAGGCGATCACCGCCGCGTGGCCGGCCGCTCCCATGACGGTGGTCGGCAGGGTGACGGTCACCAGCATGACGCCGACCGTCGAGGCCGCGACGAACCCGGAGGTCGGCCCGACGGCCCAGGCCATCCCGGCGAGGAACGTCCACACCGCGAGCAGCAGCACGAAGAGCACCGGGTGCGCCCCGGCGACATAGCCGAGGAACGTACTCACCGCGAGACCGCCGCCGGCCGCGAGCGCGACCACCGGGCGGGGCCGCCAACTCCGCTGGAACGTGGCGGTCCCGGCGGAGAACGCGCCGAAGGCCGAGGACGCGGCAGCGGCCGGGGACACCAGCCACAGCGACAGCCCGATGACGATCGCGACCCCCGCCGCCCCGCGCAGCGCGACCAGCGGTTCGAGCCTGGTGCGTTCGACCGTCAGGCCGGAGCGGGCTGTCCCCTTCAACGCCCGCAGCCAACTCATGATCACGAGGATAGGCCCAGGGACCGACAACGGGCCCCGGCCCGCCGTACGAGCCGCGTATGGGCTGTGGGGGGACTGGGGTCGGGTGCTCCGGCCGGCGCCGACGGCGGGGCTGGGGCGAGCCCGGCCACAGGTCGGGGCCGTAGCTCCGGATGCGGCTCCGGATGCGGCTCCGGCTCCGGCTCCGGCTCCGGCTCCGGCTCCGGCTCCGGCTCCGGCTCCGGCTCCGGCGTCCGACCTACGACAGCCCGCGCTGCCCGCCGTTGCCGCTGACACCCGGACCTGCCCGGCCGGCCGAACCCGCCCGCCGGTCCCCCGCTGTCAGACCCCGGTGCCAGACTCGGCAGCGTGGACACCGCCATCGCAGTGCGGGCAGATCCGAGCGCCGGGGAGACCGCCGGTGACCCGGTCGCCGGCCGCTGGGCCGTGGCGGAGACGGCGGACGGGCGGGTGCGGCTCTGCCCGCTGGACGGCGCGGGCCGGGCCGCCGGGCCGGTGCGTACCGAGGACAGCCTCGCCGAGGCGGTCCGTTCCCGCCCCGGCGTGGCCCGCTGGGTGTGGCGGTCGACGGCCGAGATCCTGCCGCGGCTGACCGCCGCCGGGGTCCGGGTCGACCGGTGTTACGACACGGAGGCGGCCGAGGCGCTGCTGCTCGGCTACGAGGGCCGGTCCGGCGCGCCGCGTTCGCTCGCCGCCGCCTGGGCCCGGCTGTACCACCTCGCCGTCCCGTCCGACCCGCCCGCGCGGGCCGCCGAGACGCAGCCGTCGCTCTTCGAGCCGGGACCGGTCGCGCTGCCGCCGGGCACCGACCCGCTCGACGCGCTGCTGGAGGTGTACGCGGGCCAGTTGGCCCGTACGGAAGCGACCGAGCAGCCGGGGCGGATGCGGCTGCTCGCCGCCTCGGAGTCGGCGGGCATGCTGGTCGCCGCCGAGATGGGGCGGGCCGGTCTGCCGTGGCGCGCCGATGTGCACCGGCAGGTGCTGGACGAACTGCTGGGCGAGCGCTATCCAGGCGGCCTGGAGCCGCAGCGGCTCGCCGAGCTGGCCGACGAGGTCTCGCGCGCCTTCGGCGGCGTGCGGGTGCGGCCCGATCTGCCCGCCGACATCATCCGGGCGTTCGCCCGCGAGGGCATCGCCCTGACCTCGACCCGCCGTTGGGAGCTGGAGAAGCTCGACCACCCCGCCGTGCCGCATCTGCTCGCCTACAAGAAGCTGTACCGCGTGCACACCGCGCACGGCTGGTCCTGGTTGCAGTCCTGGGTGCGGGAGGGCCGGTTCCACGCCGAGTATCTCCCCGGCGGCGCCGTCTCCGGCCGCTGGACCACCAACGGCGGCGGCGCGCTCCAGATCCCCAAGGTGATCCGGCGGGCCGTCATCGCCGACCCGGGCTGGCGGCTCGTGGTGGCCGACGCCGCCCAGATGGAGCCGCGGGTGCTGGCCGCCGTCTCCCGCGACCCTGGCCTGATGGAGGTCGCGGGCAGCGAGCGCGACCTCTACTCCGCCCTCTCCGACAAAGCCTTCGCGGGCGACCGCGCGCAGGCCAAGCTCGCGCTGCTCGGCTCCATCTACGGCCAGACCTCGGGCGACGCGCTGAAGTTCATGGCCGACCTGCGCCGCCGCTTCCCCGCCGCCGTCGCCTATGTGGACGACGCGGCGCGCGCGGGCGAGGAAGGCCGCCTCGTCCGCACCTGGCTCGGCCGCACCTGCCCGCCGGTCTCCGCCATCGCCGACGACGAGGCCGGGCTGCCCCAGGACGAGGCCGCCGAGCCCTCGTACGGCAACACCGCGACGACCCGCGCCCGAGGCCGCTTCACCCGCAACTTCGTGGTCCAGGGCAGCGCCGCCGACTGGGCGCTGCTGGTCCTCGCCGCGCTGCGCCGCGAGCTCGCCCCGCTCAGCGCCGAGCTGGTCTTCTTCCAGCACGACGAGGTGATCGTGCACTGCCCTCAGGCGGAGGTCGCCGAAGTGACGGAGGCGATCCGGACGGCGGGCGACCTCGCGGGACGCATCGCCTTCGGCGACACCCCCGTGCGGTTTCCGTTCACCACGGCGGTGGTGGAGTGCTACGCGGATGCGAAGGGGTGAGTGATGCGGAGGGGGGAGCGAGTCGATGGGCTTCGCCCTGATGGCCGAACCCCGGTCGCTGCCGCCGGCATCCCCGGCCCACGGCCCGGCCGCTGCCGCCGGCACCCCGCCCCAAGGCCCCGGTCGCTGCCGCAGGCACTCCGCCCCACAGCCCGTCAGCCGCGCGCCCCCGACCGGCGGGTCCCCTCGCTCGCGGCGGCCCCCGCCTCGTACCGGGCCTCCTCGACGGGCAGCGCGTACGGCCCGTTGTAGACGCCGACCGCGCGGGTCAGGTAGTCGTCGCCCTGCTGGACGCGAGTGCCGAACCAGCCGGAGGAGTCGGTGGCCTCGGCCGAGGCCCGGTCCAGCCGGTCCCGGGCGTCGGCGATGCCCTGTTCGATCGCCTCGCGCACCTCGGGGATGAGGTCGCCGGGTTCGAAGCCGCCGCTGCCGTCCACCCCGAGGTCGTCCAGCCGCTCCCGCAGCGCGGCCTCGGCGGGCAGTACGGGGAAGAAGCCGAGCAGGAAGTCGAGGTAGCGGAAGAACTCGGCGGAGTCGAGGGCGTCCTCCCGCCACACCGGCCAGACCGGCTCGGGCGCGGGTTCCGGGGCGGGGGCGCCGAGGAAGGTGCTGAGCGGGCGTAGCTGGTACTGCTCCTGGATGGCGCGCAGGGTGGGCGCGTCGTCGGGGCCGACCAGGTGCGTACGGGCGATGATGCCGGCCAAGTCGCTGTCGGCGCGCAGCACTCCGGCCAGCCCTTCCGGCGGCTCGCCGGTCCAGCCGGGCCCGGCGATGAGGTGGTCGCCGGGCTGCGAGCCGGTGGTGCGGGTGCCGACGAACCCGACGTAGGAGGTGTCGAGGTCGTGGACGGGCAGGACGTAGTAGCGGTCGACGGCCGGCACCGAGACCACCCAGGGCTCGGCGCGCAGGTCCAGCCAGGCCCGGGAGTACGGGGCGTCGCCGTCGGGCGGCACCCCGTCGGCGCCGGCCGGGGCGGCGGGCTCGGAGCCGTGCCGGAAGCGGCCGAAGCCGCCCACCGAGCGGGGGTCGTCGGCGTCGACCGCCTCCGGGTACATCGTCCGGTAGTTCTCCAACAGCGGGTAGCCGTACACCCACCCCTCGGCTGCGATCGCGCGGGCCGCGTCCGTTGCCGGATTCCCCATGCCACTGTCCTCTCGCCGATGCCGGAGATGCGCTTTTTGCGCCTTTTGAGCTAGGGGGATGGTAACCAGCCGAGGGCGCGTACGTGCGGCGCGACCCCCGCACCGCACGGATGCCGCCGCACGGATGTCCCGGACCGGCGACGGCGGCCCGCCCGGACCGGCTCCGGCGGGCGACGGCGACAGGCGTCCGCGACCGATCCCGGCGGCGACCGCGCCCGCCGGCCGCGGTCGGGTCCGCGCCCCCGACCGCCCCCGGCCGTCCCCGAGCGGCCGCGACGACCACCCGCCAGCCGCCACCGCGGCGACCGCGGCGACCGCGATAGCCGACCGGGTCCACCAATGGACGTTTTGTCCCCAATTGCCGCACGGGCCGAATGCTCAGCGTCCAGAATCCCGAACACCGCGTCACCGGCAGGCGGCTGACAGCCGGTCAAACTCCTGGACCCGATGGGGACCCCGATGGCGAAGATCACGAGGCGTCGCTACCGTACGGGGACAACTCTGCGCGGGACAGCCTCCGCGGCCCCTCCCACCTCTTCGAGGACCCGATTGATGTCAGCTCAGACAGCCACTCGCCAGCAGGCGGAATTCCCTCCGGTGAGCCGCGCGCTGTTGACCCTCGCGGTCTCCGCGCTCGTCACCGGCGGCGCGTGCCTGTGGGCGGTGTCGGCGGCTCCCGGTGACGAACGGGCGCTCGTGGCCTACAGCGCGGGAACAGCGGCGCTGCTGCTGTCCGTCGCCGTCGCGGTCGCGACGTACAGCACCCAGGCCGCGCGCCGGTTCCGGGACCGCATCACGCTGATGGACTCGGACGCCGCCCGGCTGGCGGACCACACGCTGCCCGTCGTGGTGCAGCGGCTGCGCGACGGCGCGCCGGTGAACACCGTGCTCGCCGAGGCCCCGCAGCCCGCCGACGCGGCCCACCAGCGCGTCCTGTGGGCGCTCGCCCACGAGGTCGGCCTCGGCACCCAGGCCGGGCTCCGGTACCAGGAGCGCATCGCGCTGCTGGAGTCGGAGACCGCCCTGCTGGCCGACGAAACGCTGCCCGCCGTGGTGCGCCGGCTGCGCGACGGCGCTTCGGCGAGCACCGCGCTCGCCGAGATGCCGCAGCCCGCGGACGCCGCCCACCAGCGCATCCTGTCGACCATGGCGCAGGAGGTCGGCGCGGGTGAACGGATGCGGATGGCCGCGATGTCGGCCTGCGCCAACGCCGCAGGGCGTGTCCAGGCGCTCGCCACCAGCATGCTCGCCGACCTGCGCGAGATGGAGGACCGGCACGACGAGTCGGTCCTCGGCGACCTGCTGAAGCTGGACCACAGCACCGCGCAGGCGGGCCGGCTCGCGGACAGCATCGCCGTGCTCACCGGCGCGCGCTCAGGCCGCCGCTGGAACAAGCCGATCGTGATGGAGAGCATCCTGCGCGGAGCGGTCGGCCGCATCAGCGCCTACCAGCGCGTACGCATCCACTCGACCAGCACCGCCGCCGTCGCCGGGTACGCCGCCGAGGGCATCATGCACGCGTTCGCCGAGCTGATGGACAACGCGACCAGCTTCTCGCCCCCTTCGGACGAAGTGCACGTCTACGTCGAGGAGGTGCACGCGGGCGTCGTCGTCACCGTCGAGGACGGCGGCCTCGTGATGGGCACCGCCGCGCTGCTCCGCGCCGAAGCGGCCGTCTCCTCGGAGCCGCTGGACCTGACCACGCTGTCCGGCACCCGGCTGGGCCTGGCCGTGGTGGGCTGCCTGGCCCGTAAGCACGGTCTGACCGTCTCCTTCCGGCCGTCCTCGCGCGGCGGCACCGGCGTCGTGGTGATGATTCCGCGACTGCTGATCACCCAGGCCCGCCAGGAGCTCGCGCCGGTCGGCTCCCGCACCGGCGAAACGTCTCTGCCGGCCGCCCGCACCCCGCAGCCGGCCCGCTCCGGCCGCAGCGCCGCCGCGCCCCGGCCGCCCGCCGACCCGTACGAGGCCACCGCCCCGCACGAGACCACCGACGCCGCGGTCACCGCCGCCACCGCCGCGGCCGTCGCCGCCTCGGACACCACGGCGGGCGGGCTGCCGCAGCGGCGGCGCGGCCAGACCCTGGCGTCCTCGGCCCGGCCGCCCGCCTCCCCCGGCAGCACCGGCCCCGCCGAGCCGCCGCGCCCGCGCCCCGACGCCGGAGCGAGGTTCGGCGCGTTCCGCCAGGCCAGCCGCGGCAAGGAGACCGGCGGCGAGCCGGACACCGCCGCGCGGCCCGCTGATTCACCGACGGACGCCGCCCCCGGTTCCCCGTCGGGTACCCCGTCCGGCTCCTTCGGGGCATCCCTCCCGGACGCCTCCGCAGACCCCCACCCGGGCACTCCCCCGGAGGGCGACAACCGCTGACCCGCTCCCCGCCGCGTGCGGGGCTCCCCTCGCTTTGTCGCCGCTCCACCGCACAGACCAACAGATTGGAGGCAGGGTCGTCGGCTCCGGCTCCCAGTGCCCCTCCCCGGCACCAGGCCCGGCCCCCCGCCCCGGCATCCCGATGAACACCACAACTGAACGCGATCTCGCCTGGCTGCTCGACAAGCTCCTGGAGCGCACCCCGGGCACCCGGCACGCCCTGGTGCTGTCGAAGGACGGCCTCAAGCTCTGCCGTACGGCCGGGCTGAGCGCGGACAAAGCCGATCAACTAGCCGCCATCTCCTCGGGCATCCAGAGCCTGTCCCACGGCGCGTCCATCGAATTCGGCGATGGCAGCGGCGGCGTACGCCAGTCCATGACCGAGTTCTACGGCGGCCTGCTGTTCATCGTGGAGGCGGGCGAAGGCGCCCACCTCGCGGTGGTCGCGGACGACGAGGCCGACGTCGGCATCATCGGGCACAACATGAACGAACTGGTCGAACAGATCGGCGAGTATCTGAGCGCCCCGCCGCGCCAGGCTGCCGACAGCAACCGGCCCGCATGACCAGGCGGCCGGTCGACACCGGGGATCCGGACCGCCTCTACACCGTCACCGGTGGCCGCAGCAGCTCGAACGAGACCGCCTTCGACGTGGTCACGATGATCGTGAGCGAGTGCGACCCGACCCCCGGCATGCAGTCGGAACACGCCAAGATCCTGCGCCTGTGCCGGCAGCCGACAGCGGTGGTGGAGATCTCCGCCGAGCTGCGGCTGCCGGTGAGCGTCGTCAAGATCCTGCTCTGCGACCTGCTGGACACCGGCCGGATCACCGCACGCCACCCACGGTCGGCCTCGGCCCAGGCGCATTTGCCCGATCCCGAAATCCTGAAGCAGGTGCTCGTTGCACTCCACAATCTCTGAGCCGGCCGACGCCGCGGGCGGCGACCCCGACGGCCGTCCCGAAGCCCGAACCCCGCTGCGCAGCACCGCCGAAGACGGACTGAAGATCGTGGTGGTCGGCGGGTTCGGCGTCGGCAAGACGACCATGGTCCGCTCCGTCAGCGAGATCCGTCCGCTGAGCACCGAGGAGACCATGACGCGGGCGAGCGTCGGCATCGACAACGCGAGCGGTGTGGAGGCCAAGAAGACGACCACGGTCGCCTTCGACTTCGGCCGGATCACGCTGACCGAGCAGATGGTGCTGTACCTCTTCGGGGCTCCGGGGCAGGAACGTTTCTGGTTCCTCTGGGACCGGCTGTTCTCCGGCACCCTGGGCGCCGTCGTGCTGGTGGACACCCGCCGGCTGGCCGACTCCTGGTACGCCATAGACCGCCTCGAACACCACCGGACGCCGTTCATCGTGGCCAGGAACAACTTCGGCGGGCCGGAATACCCGCTGGAGGACGTCCGCAAGGCGCTCGACCTCTCCCCCGACATCCCGCTGATCGACTGCGACGCGCGGGAACGCGACTCCAGTAAGGCCGTATTGATCACGCTCGTCAATCACCTGTACGCCCTGTCCACCTCGTCCCCCTCCGCTCTGGAGAACACGCCGTGACGAACCCCCACCCCCTCCCCGACGGCGGCCCGCTGTCCGAGGCGGCGCTGTCCGACGGCGTACCGGCGCGGGCCGACCGGCCCGCCGCGCAGCCGCCGACCCCGCCCGCGGGGTGCCCCGCCCACCCGGGGTCCATCCCGCTGTACGGGCCGCGCTTCCAACAGGACCCGGCGAAGCTGTACCGGCAGATGCGGCAGGAGCACGGGACGGTCGCCCCGATCCTGCTCGACGGTGACGTCCCCGCGTGGTTCGTGCTCGGCTACCGCGAGATCCACCAGGTCACCAGCAACGCGGAGCTGTTCGCCCGCGACTCGCGCCGCTGGCACGCGTGGGACGGCATCCCGGCCGACTGGCCGCTGCTGCCCTTCGTCGGCTTCAACGAGTCCGTGATGTTCACCGAGGGCGCCGAGCACCAGCGGCGCGCCGGGGCGATCGGCGACGCGCTCGCCGCCGTCGACCAGTTCGAACTGCGGGCCGCCTGCGACAAGATCGCCGACCAGCTGATCGACACCTTCGCTGGCATCGGCGAGGCCGACCTGATCGCGGACTTCTCGCACCAGATGCCGTTGCTGGTGGTGGCGAAGCTGTTCGGGCTGCCCGACTCCGACATCCCCGACCTCGTACGGGACATCGCCGCCTCGCTCGACGAGGGCGAAGGGGCCATCGAGGCCCACCAGCGGGTCGCCGCCCGGATGCAGCAGCTGGTGGAGGACAAGCGCGAACGGCCCGGCGCGGATGTGCCCTCGCGGCTGCTGGCGCACCCCGCCGCCCTGGCCGAGGCCGAGATCGTCATCGACCTGCTGATCGTGATGGCCGCGGCGCAGCAGCCCACCGGCAACTGGATCGGCAACACGCTGCGGCTGATGCTGACCGACGACCGGTTCGCCGTCACGCTGGCCGGTGGCCGCCGCAGTGTCGGCCAGGCGCTCAACGAGGTGCTGTGGGAGGACACCCCGACGCAGAACTTCATCGGGCGCTGGGCCACCCAGGACACCCAGCTGGCCGGCCAGCGCATCCGGACCGGCGACCTGCTCGTCCTCGGCCTGGCCGCCGCGAACACCGACCCCCAGGTCCGCCCCGACTCGTACGCCGGCTCGGCCGGCAACCAGGCGCACATGTCCTTCAGCCACGGCGAGCACGCGTGCCCCTACCCCGCGCCGGAAATAGCGGAAGTGATCGCGCAGGCCGCCGTCGAGGTGCTCCTCGACCGGCTCCCCGACGTGGTGCTCACGGTGGCGCCCGACGAACTCGCCTGGCGCCCTTCGGTGTGGATGCGCGGGCTGTTCGCGCTGCCGGTCGAGTTCACGCCGACGTATGTGGTCGGCTGAGGCGGGTCCTGCTGCGGCCGTCCTGCTACGGCCCGTCCCGTGCGGGGGGGCCGTGCGGGACGGGCTGCGGCGTGCGGTGACGCCACGGGCGACGGTGAGGGCAGCGGCGAGGGCGTGAGGCTGGGGCTGGGGCTGCGACGCGGACCAGCGCGGCTCCGCCCGCCCCGTCGCCCCGGCCCGGTGCCCCGGCCCGGTGCCGGCTGCGGCTGCGGCTGCGGCCGCGGTCGTCGCTGTCGCTGTTACGCCACGGGCGACGGCGACGATGACGCCGACCATGACGCCGACGGCGTGAACCGCACCGGCAGCGCCTCCGGGCCGCGGGTGAAGACTCCCAGCTCGGGCGGGGCCGCGTCGCCCCGCAGTTCGAGTCCGGGCAGCGCGTCCAGCAGCAGGTTGGCGCCGACCTCGACTTCGGCCTTGGCCAGTAACGCGCCGACGCAGAAGTGCCGGCCGAGGGCGAACGCGAGGTGGTCGGCGGCGGCCGAGAAGGCGGTCTTCGTCGCCAGGTCCTCGCGGAAGATGTCGAACGAGTCGGGCTCGGCATAGCGCCGGGCGTCCCGGTTCGCCGCGCCGATCAGACCGGTGACCACACTGCCGGCCGGGACCACGCCGCCGCTGAGCGTGACGTCCTCGGTGGGGGTACGCATGATCATGTGAACCGGCGGCGAGAACCGCAGCGTCTCGGCGAACGCCTGGGGTATGAGGCTGCGGTCGTCCCGCACGGCGGCCAGTTGCTCGGGGTGCTCCAGCAGATTCCGGAACAGGCTGGCTATCGCCTTGTCGGTGGTCTCGCCGCCCGCCGCGAGCAGAAGGCTGCAGAACGCCTTGATGTCCTCGTCGGTCATCCAGGTGCCGTCGATCTCCGCGCTGCACAGCGTGGACAGCAGGTCGTCGCCGGGGTTGGCGCGGCGGTCCTGGATGATCGGGATCATGTACGCGGCGAACTCCTCGCGGGTCCGCAGCCCGGCCGCCGCGACGTCCTCGTCCTGGCTCAGGTTGCCGAGGAAGGCGATGATCGCCGTGTACCAGCCGTGGAAACGGCTGTGGTCGCTCTTGTCGAGGCCGAGCATGTCGGCGATGACGTTGACCGGGAAGCGCGTAGCGAAGTCCCCCACCAGGTCCGCGCTGCCGGAACTCCGGAAGCCGTCGATGAGCTCCCGCGCGTTGCGCTCGATGACCGGCAGGAACTTCTCCCGCAACTCATTCCCCCGGAACGCGGGGGCCACCAGCGCGCGGTGCACGGAGTGCTCGCGCCCGCTCATCTGCAGAATCGTCCGCCCGTGCACCGGCTCCAACTGCCAGTCGTAGTTGTCATTGCTGAACGCCGGGTCGCGGAATGCGCGTTGCACGTCCTCGTAGCGCGAGATGATGTAGCTCTGGGTCGCCTCGTGCCGCAGCAGCGGGTAGTCCTCGCGCAGGACGCGGTAGGCGGCATACGGATCGCTCGCGAACTCCGCGGACAGGATGTCCGGTGCTTCACGGGTCGTGGTCATGACGCTCCCTTGGCAGGCGTTGGGCAACCCCTTGGCAGGCATTGGGCAAGAGCGGGGCCTATGCGCAGGCTATGGAGCGTCCGACACTGAGGTCCAGACCTCTTGATCATTAACTTTCGGTGAAGGAGGGCGGGGGCGGGTCGGGGGCGGGTCTCGGCCGGGCGTCGGCCGGGCGCCGGGAGCGGCTCGACCGGCCGCCGGGCCTGGCTGGGCCTGCCGTCACGCATCCTGCCGTTCGTGCTCGATCAGCTTGAACCACACGGCCTTCTCCGTGGGTTCGCAACCGCCGTAGAACGTTTCGCCCCACGCATCGGCGTACTGGTCTACGAGGAACAGGCCACGACCGTGCTCGCCGCTCGAACAGCACTCACTCGGATCGGGCAACGGATTCGGGCTGCCGTCGCGCACGTAGACCATGACGTGCCGAGCGTTCACCGTGACCTCGATCGTGATCACGGGGGTACGGGTGTGCAGGTGCGCGTTCGTAGCCACCTCGGACATGCACAACCGCGCGGCCTCGGCGAACTGCGGGTGCCCGGTCCCCCGGACCAGAGTGACAAGCCAATCGCGCGCCACACGGGGCGTGTTCGGCAGGTTCGGCGCGATGAACCGGTAGCTCGCGCTCGGCAGGGGTGCGCCAGGTGTGGCGGGTTCTACAGCGGTGGTCATGTCGTCGTCTCCCAACGAGGTCTGAGTCCATGGCGCACGCCATGCGTGGCAATGGCCGCCCCTGAAGACACGCCAACAGGCGTGCTTGCGGCTGCACTTCGGACTTACTGGCGTGCGTTGCGGTGCTGCCAGGACCATAGGGCATCCGGGATCAACATAGCTACCTCAAGCCGTAGCTATGTTGATCTGGGTGGACCCGACCCACCCGCAGGGGCACACTTGCGACATGCCACCCAGGACAGTCACGACAGCTCGGCAGCGGCGACTTGGCGCAGAACTGCGAAGACTCAGGGAAGGGGCCGGCCACAACTCCCGCGAAGCAGCGGTACTGCTCGGCATTGATCACACCAAGATCAGCCACATGGAAACGGCGCGCTTCGGCGTCAGCGGGGAACGCATCCGCGCCTTGGCTTGCGTGTACGGCTGCGATGATCAGGAATACATAGAGTCGCTGATAAAAATCGCCGAGGACCGCACGAAAGGTTGGTGGATCGAGTATCGAGAAACCCTGCCGGCCGATTTTCTCGACATTGCCGAGCTCGAACACCATTGCCGAGGTCTGCGCACATACCAAATTTCCCACATCCCCGGCCTTCTTCAGACCGAGGAACATATTAACGCCATCTTTTCCGAGACCGACCCTCCACTGCTGGGCGTCGATCTGGAAAGGCGCATAAATCACCGAGTTCGGCGACAGGAAATTCTGGAGAGAGAGTGGCCGCCGAATTACGAGGCAGTCATTCACGAGTCAGCGCTACGCATGCAGTTCGGCGGAAAGAAGGTTGCCCGCGCGCAGCTTGAACACCTCCTCGGAGTGAGCGAGCGTGAGCACATCACAATACAGGTGATCCCATTCAGTGCGGGAGGGTTCGCCGGATCAGGGCAGTCCATCTTTTACGCACAGGGCGACGTCGCCGAGCTTGACACCATCCAGCTCGATGCCACACACGGAGTCGCGTTCCTCGACTCACCCACCCAGCTGCGGAACTATCGCAACCTTCTGGACCGCATGAAATCAAAAGCTCTCCCGGCAGCGGACTCAAAAGACTTCATCCACAACATCGCACAACAATTGTGAGAGGCCAGGAAATACATGTCGGACAATCCTTGGCAGGAGTCGTCGTTCTGCCAATCGGGAAACTCGTGCGTCGGTGTCCGCCGCGATGGCGGAGCGCTCCACATGCGAGAAAGTGAGTACCCAGAGGAGGCGATCACCACGACCCCCGAGAGGATGCGCGCGTTCATCGTGGGAGTCAAGGCTGGAGAGTACGACCATTTGGTCCAATGACGCAAAGACGCCCCTCGTCCGCACGGCGAGGGGCGAGGCCCGAAATTCTTGACCGAGGCCCAATGCGTCGCAAAGGAAATGCGAGTCAATCGGTATGACCAACCCAATCAATTGGCACAAGTCCTCTTTTTCTGGGGCCGACAATAACCAGAACTGTGTCGAGCTCGCTGGCGTCAACGGCGAGATCAAGATGCGCGAGAGCGACGACCCAGCCCAGGTCGTCACGACGAGCCGCGAGAAGCTCCGGGCGTTCATCCTGGGCGTCAAGGCAGGCGAATTCGACGACTTGGTCTGACCATCGCCGAGCGAGCGCCCCCTAACCCCGCAGGTAGGGGGCACTTGGCATACGCCGGTGCAATTTTGGGACGCCCACCGTTGCGCCCAATCCCTGTGTAGCGCGACCGTCGCTGTACGTCGCCGCTCCGGGTCGATTCACAACAGGACCGCATCCAACTGCGGTGTGATTCACCCCGCCTCTGCACCAAGTCGCGGCGGAATTTTCCCGAGGTCTTCCCTTTCTTCCTGCTGGTCGCGGGGGGCACGACTGGGGTTGACCTGGGCCAGCGTCGCCCATTGAAGATCCTGAGGCGCAGCTGAGCGAAGGGGAGTGATGCTTCGAATAAGTGAGCTATACGCGGCGCGTGGTGGTGTCCATTGGCGGCGTGCTGGATATGCGGCACTGTCAGTTTTTCCGAACGCACAAAAGGATTCGCGTGCGCCGATTCACTGTCGTGTCTGCGGTGGCCGCCGGGCTCATGATGGTTTTCCCCTCACCCACGGCTGCTGCCGATCCCACCGCCCCCGGAGCCACACAGCAGACGTCCGACGTCGGCACGTTCGCAACCGTAGGTGACTACGTGCATATCTCGAGGGCAACCGACGGGCAGGACGCCTCCGCCCATGGGTGGTGGCAAGCCAAGTCAGGCCCGGCTCTCAAGCCCGGTGCGAAGGCAAAGGTGACTGTCTGGCTACAGGCGCAGGACACGCACGGGAAGTGGAAGGAAGTGGCGAAGAGGTCCAAGACTGTGCTGTCCGGGGGCGGCACCAGGAGGAGCCACCGGGCGACTGCCCGCAAAGCGTGCCAGGGCCCGCGTGAGACCTCTTGGCGCAGCATCATCGATGTGGACTTTCTCGGGGGCGCCGACTCGCCGAGGCGGCTCACCACCTCGGGCAGGAAGCTCAAGTGCGGTGCGGGACTGTAGCGAGGAAAACGTGAGAGCGATCGGTCTGGACGACCCGATGATCCTCGGGCTGCACGGGGTCTTTGTGCGGCATCCCTGGATCGACCAGGTCTCGGCCGGGTGCGACCTGGACGAGGACGTATTCTCTCTCGCGATCAACCGGGCCGCCGCCTACGGGTGGAGCTTCCCCCTCAGCTCGGACCGGGAGGAGGTGCGGGGACAGCGGTGGGGACACAACGACGCGGACGGCGACTGGACCGAGGACGGCAGCGTGCGGGAGCTCGCCTGGCTCCAGGTCGAGGTCGAGGATCTGCGGGGGCAGCGGCTTCCGGTGCTGCCGATGGCGACCGTCCTCGGGGACGGACTGCGTCGAGTCGGCACATTCCGGCTCACCGGGATGCACACCTTGGCCCCGGTGCACCTGGCTGCTGACGGCTCGGCCGAACTACGGGGTGCAGCGGCCTGGTTCCGGCTGGCCGACCCGCACCATGGCGTCGACCTCACTGTCGAAGTGTCCGCGCGGGCCCCGGACAGGCTCGCCGCCCGTGCCCCCGAGATCCTGGACCTGGTCCGGGAACGGAACTGGGCGGGTACGGGGATCGAGACGGCCCCTGCTGGACGTCCCCGGGATGGGCTCGCCGAGCCGGCGGAGGGGGAGATCCGGTACGGCGGGATGCGGCCCGCGCTCGCCCTCCGCTGCCGCGCCCCCGAGTGGTCCCTCAACGTCGCAGCGTGGGCGACCGACCTCCTCGTCGACGCCTTGCGCGCCGCCAGGACCGCCGAACGCGTCCTCATCACCGTCACCGTTCCCGCTGGGGAGCCTCAGGGAGGATGACACCCTCTTCACCCACTGGTGACAGGTAGAGCACTGACCGGCCCCGCCCAGGGCCACCGCCGACCGGTAGGTCTCCCCCGGCTGCCTCAACTCACCGCTTGCCGCGACCCGTCGTCGTCATCGCGCCGCCCGCGCGCGCTGGGCTTGGCCCGCAGGTGCACCCGTTCGCCCTGCCGGCCGAAGAGGCTCAGCATCTCCACGGGATGGTCGTCCGCGCTGCTGAACGCGTGCGGCAGCCGGGTGTCGAACTCGGCGGCCTCGCCCGCGACGAGCACCAGATCGTGATCGGCCAGCACCAGCCGCAGCCGGCCGGACAGAACGTAGAGCCACTCGTAGCCCTCGTGGGTCTTCGGCTCGGGGGCCTGGCTCCTTCCGGCCGGTCCCACGGGCCCGCCCGGAAGGATCATCTTGAACGCCTGCAACGCGCCCGGCTGCCGGGTGAGCGGCAGTGCGGTCGCGCCGTTGCTCAGCTCGCGCGGGGTGAGGCGCACCCGGGGATCGCCGACCTCGGGCGCACCGACCAACTCGTCGAGGGGCACTTGGTACGCGCGGGCGATCGGCAGCAGCAGTTCCAGGTTCGGCCGGCGACCGCCGGACTCCAGCCGGGACAGCGTGCTCTTCGAGATGCCGGTGGACTCGGACAGCACGGCCAGGGTGATCCCGCGCTCCGTCCTGAGCCGCGTGAGTCGGGGGCCGACCTCGTTCAGGACGTCGTCGATCTCGGGTGTGCGGTCCATGTCCGCTCGCGCCTCCTCGTGGCTCCTCGCGCCTCCTCGTGGCTCCTCGCGGCTCCTCGATTCGGAGCGGGGCTGTTCCGGTGCGAGCCTGTTCCGGTGCGAGCCTGCCCGGTGGGAGCCGGTTCCGGTATTGGCAAGAGATGTTGCCACAGCGGACGAGGCGGCGCGGGCTCCCGGGCTCCGTGCGCGGGAGAAGTCGGTCAGCCCTCTGCTAGCCCAGTTACCCCAGCTACCCCAGTTACCCCAGCGACTCCGTCGCCCCGTCGAGATGAACCAGAATCCGGATCTCGCTCCCGAACCGGTCGTCCGTGATCAGCGCCGGCGTCGGCGCGCCCAGCTGCTGCGCGCGCTGCTGGAGGATCGAGAGGACGACGTCCTGGATGTCCCCGAAGGGCGGCGCGGTGACGGGCACCCCGTCGATCAGCGCGGCGTTCGGGGAGAACACTCGCACCGAGGCCCCACCGTGGGGGGCGGGGGCCGCTGCGGGCCGGGTCGTCTCGCTCATGGTGCGGTTGTCCTTCCGGAGCGGGCCAGGTTGCGGACCGAATCAGGGGTCGCGGACTGAATCAGCGGGCTGAAGCAGCGGACTGAATCAGGGCCCGCGTCTCAGGCGACGCGTACGTACGTACCTCGGGAGAGGCGCTTGAGCCGCCCCGCCTTGACCATCGCGGACAACACATTACTGACCGCCTTCGACGGGTCCCGGTACGGCCCCGGAGCGGACTCCTGGCGCGCACCGACCTCGTGCGTCACATCCTTGCCGGTGAACGGCTCGGCGATGGTGGCGACGGTCCGCTCGACGGCCGCGCGGATGCTCGGGGAAGGCTGCTGCGCGGGAATCCCGCTCAGGAGGACGCGGGGGCGCGCGCTGCCGGCGGGCGTTCCGGTCGCGGGGGCGACACCGGCCGACGCGCTCGCCCCGTCATGCCGCTCCTCGCCCTCGGCCACGTTCCCGCGCCCGTCCACCAGTTGCGCCGCCAGCGACCGTCGTGCCCCGCGTATCGCCTCCAGCTGCGCGCCGGATATCCCGCTGCCCGGCACCGCCGCCAGCATGGTCACAACCGTCTCCGTATTGGCGAGCGAACCGACGAGGCTGCGCAGCAGCGGCTCCAGGAACGCCTGTTGGAGGGCGGTCACCGGATCGCTCGTGGCCAACGCGACGGAGACCGAGCCCATCAGGCCGTTGTCGGCGCGGGGCGGCAGTTCGCCGGTGTCAGGGAGCAGCGACTCGACCACTCGGCGCGCCTGCCGGATGCCGTCGAGCACTTCGGCCGTCATTCCGCTGCCCGGCACAGTGGTGAGCATGGCGGCGAGCTGCTCGGCGCCGAGCGCGGCCGGGGCGGCGGCTCGCAGCAGCGGCCACAGCACGGCCTCCCTGACGGCCATCGCGGGATCGTCCAAGGAGAACGAAATCTTCCCGTCCGCCCCGACTGCCGCGGATTCCCGGTTCGGGTTCTGCAATTGCGAATGGGACGACTTATAGGGCGACTTGCCGGAGCGACTCAGCGGGCCGATTCCGAGCGAACCAGATTTCACCGGCGCGCTCCCGATGCGTACCGATACCCCGTGGTCCGCGGCCAGATACTCCTGCAACGCGTCGAACGCGTCGAGAATCGCGCCCAGTTCGGGCTGAGTCGACCCGGCGTGGCGCGAACGCTCCGCGTCGTCGTCCATCCGGGAGCGCATCAGCGCCAGCCGACGCGAGACGGTACTGCGGCTGCACCCGAGGCGGACGGCCATCTCCTGCTGACTCGCGTCGGGGTGCCGCCGCTGCTCGGCCATCAGATCGCCGAGGGTGACCTCTTCGCCGTCGGCGGAGCCCAAGTCGCCGTACTGGTCGCCCATCCGGAGCTCACGGCGGATCCACCGGCGGTCGTCGGCCGTGGTGGCCGCCGCGTAGCCGTACGGATCGGTGTGCAGCACGGCGTCCCTGAGGCACTCCGCCCACAGCGGGCAGGACGCGCACATCTCTCGCGCGGCGCCGGCGAGGGTGTCGAACGCCCGCATCCGGGAGGGTGAACTCTCCCCCTGGACCGGTGGGTTCTCCAACAGCGGATGCTGGAACACGTCCGCGCGGCGCTGGCATGGAAGTGACGTTGGCGAAACTGATGCAGAACTCGACGCAGACAGCGTCGTACGGCTGGCCGTACGCATGAATGAAATCCCCCGAGATGATCTTACGCTCGGGGGGACTCTATGGTATGAACGTTCGACCCTGCAAAGCGGAAGTAAACGCACACGATGGCACACACAGAGCCGACTCATTATCTTCACGAGTTGGTCAACTTCCTTTCCCCATACGGGCTGTGCCGCGGCCCAGAAGAGCCCGAGTCGCCTCCATACGTCGTCGCACCGCGGCGAATCCACGGCCGCGAATCATCAGAACAGCCACAATTCCCAGGAAACCAATCGGCACAGCAGCTGCCGGTACGAGAGCTCCGACGAATGACGCAATGACCAACACCACACCGGCGATCACCACGGTGACACCCCGTCGGCCGGGGTGATCCTTGACCATCCAAGCCCCGAGCAACGCCATTCCGGCGAGCGCCCAGTAGCCGAATACGGCCTGACCGCTCACCGCACTGCCCGAAACGCCGCGCGCGGTATCAGCGACCGCCGCCATGTTGCCGGTGACGGCCGCGGTGACCAACGTCGAAACGAGCGCAATCAGCAACTGCCCCCGCTTGCGCAGCAGCCAGCCGAGCAGAGCCAGCCCGAACACCAGGCACAGACCGACGAAGGCGGAGCCGCTCGACGACGCGACGTGGAACAGGGTGTACGCGGCGGCCAGCCCGAAGACGATCCGGGGCAGCAGCTTGACCGCGAGCTGATCGGAACTGTCCTGCCGGACGAGGCGGCGCAGCAGCGAGGGGAGGGCGGAGAGGCTTGAGGCCGCCTGGACTTTGCCCTTCACTGACTGCAGCCTTTTCCTCTGCTGCTGCCCCTGCCCTTGCCGCTCCGGTCCCTGCCGCTCCGGCGCGGGCGTGGGCTGTTGCTTCTCTTGTTCGGCCTGCTTCACGGGCTTGTCCTTGGTCTTCGTGTCCCGCAGCCGGCTGCTCCCGGCGCGCGCCTTCGGCGGCTGACTCATCAGAGGCCCTTCCCGGTCACGGACGCGCCGACGGCCGGCCCAGGAGGCAGCGGCGGGCTGGATGCGGGGGTCACGGGTCCCTTCGTGGCGGGCGTGGGCGTGGGCTTGGGATCGAATCCCGCCTGCCAGATGGGGGTCGGGGCGGTGGGGCCGGTGGGGGCTGTTACGGCTGGCCCCGAGGGGACAGAGGCGGTGGGTCCCGTGGCGGCTGGGCCGGTTGCGGCAGCGCCTGTGCCGGTGCCCTTGGCGGGTGGCGCGTTCATCGGCGTGACGCGCACATGGTTCTTGTCCGCCTCGGCGACGTCCGCGGACAGCTTGTCCAGAACAGCGGCCCGCTCGGCAGGCGGCTTGGCCGCGTACTCAGTGGGGTCGACATGCAGAGGCTTACTGTCCATGGCGAACTGCGCTTGGGCGCGGACCGCATCGGGGCCGAGTTCGTCCCGCGCGACGGCCGACCAGTGAGCCGGGGCCGGATACACATATTTAATCTTGTCGACGCCGACGTCCGGGTTGGCCCGCAAGGCGGGCAGTTCGGTGTTGTACAGCACGCTGAACGGGTGGGCGTTCTCGGCGAACACGGCGACCTCGCCCTTCGCGGTGTCGGCGTACTTCTCAGAGAGGACCGACCACGCGGTGGTGGCCAAAGCTTCGCCCTGTTCCCTGTCGAGGCCGAGGCCCGTATGGACGTCCTTGTCCCACAAGTGCAGGTTGCTCAGCGCCTGGCCACCTTGCGTGCCTTCCAAATAACGTGCCGAGCCCTCGACTTTCGCGTTCTCGGACTCGGCCCAGGCGGCGGCGAGGTATTCGTTGGACAACATCTGTCCGGGCGGAAGGTCCGGGTGTAGCACTTTGAAGGACCAGAAGGCCGATTTCACATCAGGGTTCGCTGTGGTGACCTTCATTCGGCGAGCCCGCTCGACGACGTACTCTTCGACGCCCATCCCCACTCGGTCGGCAGTCTTGATGAGACGCTCCGCCGTTCGCTCCCCCTGCCCGTCGGCCAAGGGGGCGCCAGCCGCCTCTCGCAGCTGTTTAGCCCGTTCCCCGATCAACATGGGTATCAGGTCCGAGCTCATACGGCGTCCTGGGGATGGCAGTCCAAGTCGATCACTACGCCTCGCTTGCCCACCCCACCGCGTGTGACGCCGCCGCTCCGAAGCTCCAGCGCGGTCACCCGGCCTTCGGCGCTCGCATCCCCCCACACGGCCAGCCGGCAAGGGTTACGGCTCCGCAGTCGTGTGTCACGGGACGGGAGCCAGTGCGCACCGTTCGGCGGTTCGGGAAACGCGGGATCGTCCCACGCCCCCGAGAACTCCGGTTCGCCAAGGACACTCCGGACTGCTGCCACGTATGCGGGCCAGGCCTCGCAGGCTCTTTCGAGGACTAGATCGTTCTCGTCTGATGCGTCGGCTCCCATGCTCCACGTCGTCCAGCCCAGGCTCTTGACCGGACTCCAGCCGCCGCCGATGACAGGATCCAGGCTCATCTTTCCGCCTGTCGCCGACCGCACGCTCAGGACCCGATCGCCGTCGATGGGCACCCAGCCGAAGATCGCGCACCAGTCGTCGAGGGCCTGCCCCGGGTTGGGCGGGCCGGCCCAGATGGCCGGCCAGTCAACGTGCTCAAGCCCCTTCACTTCCTCGGCCAGCTCCTGCGGTGACCGCTCAATCCTCAATGTGGGCATCGTGTTCCCGCCTTCTCCTCGTACGTGCGTACGTCACAGCAGCCAGACCGGTCCGTGGTCCTCAGGATCCGCCGGACCGTGGCAGGCGAGAGAAATACTCGCATCGGCGCGCGCCGGTCGCCCTGCGCTCCCGGTGCCGAGCAGCATCTTCAGCTCGAACAGCGGCGCTCCCGGCGTGGTGAAGGACCACGTCGCGACGCGGTGCGGGTCCTGGTTCTCCAGACGCCAGTCCGGGCCGTACCAGGGTCCGCGCCCCGGCAGCTCGGGGAAGTCCGGCGCGTCCCAGTCGCCGCACCACGTGGGCTCACTCAGCACCTCGCGCGCGGCTGCCAGATACGCGGACCAGCGCACTGCGGCCCGTTCCGTCACGCGGGCGTTCTCCTCCACCGCTTCGGCCCGCACACCCCAGGCCGTGTACTCGACCCGTGTCACCGGCCGCCCCGGAGCGACCGAAGCCAGGTACTGCCGACCGCCCCGCTCCGTGCGTACGTGCTGCCCCGCCTCGAACCACAACGGCTGCCACCCGAACGCGGCGCACCACGGCCCACGCTCCTCCTCGTTCACCGGCAGACCGCGCCACACGGTGTCCCAGTGCAATCCGGTGAGCGTCCACAGCTCCGCGCCGAGCTCCTGCGGGCTGCGGTCTGTGATCAGGGCTGCCACGGGGTCGGCTCCTCAGGTCGTACGGGCTGGTCGGGGAGCGGACGGCAACAAGCCCCTTACTCGGACACCCGGCCGTTCGGCCTGGGCGGAGCCGGCGGCGGCGGTTGCTGCTGCGGCGGCGGCTGGGGCGCAAGCGCGGGCTGCTGCCCCGGCACCGGCTGCGGGGTCGGCGGCCGGCCCTGGGGCTGGGTCGGTACCACTGGCTGCGGCGGCTGCTGGCCGCTCGAACCGCTCACCCTGCGCCGCGATGCGGGCACGGGTTCGGGCTGCGGCTGCTGCGGGTCCGGCTGACCGGGCGGTCCTCCTTGTCCCGGCGGCGGCTGCTGTTCCGGGTGCGTCAGCCCATAAGCACCCTTGCGCTTCTGACGATTGGTCTGGTCTATCCAGCCGCCCCTGGCCAGCTTGCCGCCGAGCAGCTTCCTGTCCGCGAAGCGCGTGGTGCCGGTGCCGACTCGCTTGGTCACGGAGCCGGTCACGGAGGCGGCCGTCCCTACGACACGACCCCCCGCCTGCGCCGCGCTGGCAGGCGCACGCTGCGCCTTGTCGATGAGTTTGTTACTGCCCATCTCGCCCATCTCGCGGATGCCGAGCGAGTCCTCCGCGCCCGCGATCTTCGCGCTGAAGTTCCCGGAGAGCAGCTTCTTCAGCATCATCACCACCGCGACGGTCACCAACAGCAGCAGCAATAGCTGCATGCCGAGGGCTATTTGCGCGGGAAGAATCATTTGGTACAGCACGAGCAGCACGGTGAGAATGACACCGAATCCCGCCCGCAGCACAAAGCTGTGGATGAACGTCTCCAGCCAGCCCTTCAACAGCTTCTGCTGCGATGGGTGAATTCCCAGAGTGGCGACAAGCGGCAACAGAATGACCAGGATCAGGGTGACGGCATGCCAGAGCAGGGTCATTATGCTGAGCACGATGACCATCAGGCCCACGATCAGGGCCGCGACGATCGAGTAGAAGGCGATGCCGACCCGGTTTCCAGCACTCTGCCCCGACCATTCCTTGAGGAAGTCGCCGTGGTCGTCGTTCGCCACTTCCTTGCGGATTTTCGTCCAGTCGTTGAATTTGTTGTTCAGGTCATCGTCGCTGAACGCGTCCTTGTTCGTCTTCGACTGCGCGACGGCCTGCCGCACCCGGAGGTCTTCGCATCGGGCGCCCTTGCCCCACTTGCATACCTCACCGGGGTTCTGCGCTGCGCAAACCGTCGTGTCGTCGATGATGCAGTCCTTGCCCGCATCACCGAATTGACCGAGGGCCCACGGCCGGAAAGCCAGCGTGTCGTACATGGCGCAACTCGACACTCGCAGGCCCCGATTGTACGTTTCCTTTCTTTCTGCTTCCTTTTTTTTCGCTTTCTTTTTTTTCGAGTCCTTGGCGTCCGTATCCTCGCTCTCCAGGACGTTATCCGGAAGGTCGCACGGTGGCTGCATTTTGCCTGACACGCCGCTGAGGACGGCCTCGGCGAGCAGTGAATTCGCCTCCGCGATACCCGAGTCGGCGGTTCTCACAACCTTGTCGTAATTACCACCGACGGTAAACGCCATCACGGCGACGATGGTCAGACTGGCCCATGCCACACCCGCCCAGACCTCGCGCATGTCACCCTTGCGCCACTTCGTGAACACCCAGAGGCCGGTCAGCGCGATCATGACCGGGATAGCGGGGCGCAGGACGTTCTCCCTCAGCGTCTTGACGACATTGTCCCGGCCCTCGTACAGGCCGCTGAGCGGGCTCGGGTTCGACGCCGACTCCTTGATGGAGATTGCCGAACGGGTCAGGATCTTGGTCCCGTTGAAGATACTGTCGGCGATGCCGTTGTTGACGTAGTCCATGACGCTGCACTCATCCGCGCCACTGCCCCACTCGCCGTTGTCCTCTTTCGCGTCGCCCCTTCCTTTGAAGGTCATCGACCAATTGAGACCACGCATGCCGTTGAGCTCGTACAACGTGTACTGATCGGCCGGGTCGGGCATCTTCACCGCGCCACTGACGGTACCGTCCCGCACCTGCTCCGTCAGCGTAGTCTTGTGATTCTTCAGCAAAGACTTCCCGGACTTGGCGTTCCTGTCCCATTGCATGACTGCGGGCATAATCGATTCGCCGTTGGTGCCCGGCGTATCCATCTGGTAGCTGTCGTCGCCGGTGATGTCGCACGAGAACCCCGCGTAGGCCGGTGCCGGAGTGGCCAGCGAAAGGGCCATCAGAGCCAGTATCAGGAACAGGCCGGCTCGGGCTGCGACGCCAGCCTTGATGAGTCTGTGGCGCGCCGCACGACGCGGGAGCATAGAGATTCCTCTGGATGAGAATGGGCGGAGAGAATATGCCTGAGCCTGTGGAGCTTCAGTCAGTCGGCATGTAGTCGGTCAGCAAACAGCCGTCGACCAGCGCGTTCTTCTTCACGTAACCGCTCGGCACCTTGAAATCAGAGTCGCAGGTGAAGAGAAGAGTGCCGGATTCTTTCAGCTCCATGGCCGTCTGCTCATTCGACGGAATGAGCGCGAAGTCCTGACCGATCAAGAATTTGCCACCTTCCCCTTTGGCCGCGTCCCTCTTGTTCGCGCTCTGGAACTTCTTCATATTGTCGATGGAGAGCAGCGTGATGCTGTCGCTACGACCGTCGTCACAGACCGCTCGCTCCTTGATCGCCCAGGAAGGATCCTCGGCCTCCGAGCTCATGTATCCGCTCTCGGAATCCATCTCCAGTCCACTGCATGTGGTGTATTTGTTTGCGAACTTCTCAATCCCTGCCATATCGCCCGCGATCGGCAAACCGTTGTCCTCCGACCCGTCACTGCCGCAACCGCTGACCCCGGCCACAACGGCGAGCGCTCCGGCGAACACGAAAAACTTCCTGACCCGCATGGGCGATTTCCTTAAGTTTCCTGCTCGGCAGCGGGACCACGTCATGGGTCACCGCTGATTGCTACTGAACGGCAGTGCCCGCCGCGACGCCGGCCCCCGCCGCGCCCCCTGCGGCAGCACCCGCCTGCGCCTGCGCCGCCGCCCGGCTCGCCAGCACCGCCGGGTCCTCCGCGGCCTCCTGCATGAACGTCCAGTCCCACACGTCCACCGGCGGGTCGACGGCCTGACGGGCCGCGCGGGTCGTGCCGTTGGTGTCCGTCGCGGCGAGGATCTCCTTGAAGACCAGGTCCACCGCGACCGTGCCCACCCGCTTGTCGACGTCACGCTGCAGGCAGACGCCCGTACGGAGTTCCTGCATCGCCGCGATGACCTTCGGGTCGTCCTCGGGGCGGCCGAGCAGCGGCGCGACCAGGGATGCTTCCTGTGCGGACTTCTGCTTGAAGGCGAAGACCGTGTGGATCTGGTTGGCGCCGCCGCTGCGCGCCTCGGAGTCCTCGATCTGGACCAGGTCGATCGCCTGTTGGGTGATCAGGACCGTCACCGCGAGATACGAACGGCCCTGCTTGAGCGCCCGGCGCATCAGGTCGCGACCACTCTCGGTCGCGGTGACGACGTACGCCTCGTCGACGAACAGCGCCTTGGGGCGCAGGCCGATCTCACCGGTGACGGGGTTCTTCTCGTAACCGACGTCCAGCATCTGGCTGCCCAGCTCGACGACCGCCATCAGCGCGGTGGCCGCGAGCCGTTCCGCCGGATTCCAGTTCTTCGGGTCGGAGGCAGCCGGGGCCTGGAAGCCGCGCAGGGTGATGACCGTGCGCCGCTTGCGCATGCTCGACAGCGTCTTCGGGTGTTCCGCGAAGGCCAGCCGGGCGTACGGCAGCGTGCGCAGCTCGGTCAGCAGCATCTGGGCGAGCTTGAGCTCCTTGACCGCGTCGCGGTCTCCGGCCTCGACGGCCTGGTCGTAGGCGCGTACGACCTCGTCGACGACCTGCCACAGCGTCGGCCGCGGCACTTGCTGCTCGGCCTCGCGGGCCGTCAGCCCCTGCTCCACGGCCCGCCGGACCGCGGAGTTGTACCAGCCGACGGTGGTGGCCATGCCCTCGATGATCGGCAGCCGCACCCGCTGGTAGTCGTCGTCGCCGAGGAAGCCCCGCAGCATGCTCTCCGCGAGCAGCCGGCCGGAGGCGACGTCGCGCGCGATCACCCAGGGGTCGAGCACGCCCGCCTGGCCCTTGAGCAGGTCGACGACCTCGGTCTCGTCCCAGAACTCCCGGTTGATCGGCCGGAAGCGGCTCTCCGGGGTGTCGAGGAGGCCGGATTCGGCGTCCGAGGCGAAGTCCGGGTCGTTGACCTGCGCGCCGTAGCCCAGGTAGTAACACAGCTGCGCGAAGTCGGTCTTGGGGTCAATGACCAGGCACCGGACGCCCGACTCTGACTCCTCGTAGAACTTCTGCAGGGCGAGCGAGGACTTGCCGCCGCCGGACGCGCCGACGATGGCCAGTCCGCCGCCGTCGTTGCGGGCGGGGCCGACGTGCAGCGAGTAGTGCACCGGCATCTTGCCGGCCCAGCCGACGAGGTTCCCGACCCAGCCGAGCTTCTTGCCCGAGCGGTGCTCCGGGTTGTCGCCGATCTCTGTTCCGGCGGTGGGCAGACCGGCGCCCAGCTGCTCGACCTCCTGAAGCCGCAGGTACGGCGCGATCGGCAGCTTCGGCGCGTCGCCCGGGAGCTGCGACTGGAGCAGCCGCCACTGCTGGCGGGTGGGCCGCAGCAGCGTCACCTTCAGGTCCTGCTTGAACTGCATCTCCAGGACGCGCCGACGCCGTTCCAGCTCCTTGGGGTCGGACGCGGAGATGGTGAAGCGGATCTGCGCCTCCATGCCCGGCATCTTGTGCTCGTCGATGTCCTCGCACAGGTGCTGGGAGCGGGTGACCTGGCTCGCCAGCTTGGTGTCCGGCTGGCGGCCGGAGTTGGCCATGTCGTTCATCTCGTCCACGAGGTTCCCGCGGATCTTGTCGGCCCGGCCCTTGAACTTGAGATACGGGATCAGGGTGAAGCGCATGTCGATCTCGACCGGGAAGTCCACGTGCTGAGCGGCGTAACGGGCCCACGCGGTGCTCTGCCGGAAACGCGTCTCGGCGGGCCAGCTGGCCGCGACCAGCGTGGTGGTGTAGCTCGTCTGCCGCTCGCCCGTCACCTCGTCGAACTGGTGCAGCACGATGTGGGTCTTGCGGTTCTCCCCGGAGAAGTCCACGACCAGATCGAACTGGTCGGGGCCCCAGGAACGGCTGCCGAGCACCGGCTCGGGCGGCACCGGCAGGTCGCCGTGCAGCGGCTTGCGGATGAGCCAGACCAGCTCCTCGCGGGTCAGCGGCGCGCCGTGCAGCCCCTCCAGGCTCTCGTGCACCTCCGTGGCGACCTGGGTCCACTCGGCGAGCACGCTCGGGGACAGGTACTCGTCCGAGACACCCGTCGCGGCCGAGGTCGCCTTGTCCGAGGCGCCCCGCACCCCGCGCAGCAGGCCGGGCTCGTCGTGCGGCTCGTCGTCCTCGGGAAGGACGCCGTTGCCGCCCCGCTTGAGCGAACCGATCTTGACCAGCAGGACGTTGCGCTCGCGCAGCGCCCCGATGCGCTCCTGGTACTCGGCCTTGCGCAGGTTGTACGCCTTGTAGTTCTCGGTCGGATCCCAGGCCACCGCGTTGAGCTCCTCGGCCCAGTTGAGGGCCGTGATCGGCTGGTAGACCTTGCGGTAGTGGCACTCGACATTACGGTCGCCCCGCGCGAGGTTCAGCAGCCCGCGCGCCGGGCCCTCCGCCATCGCCTGGAGTTCGGACGCGTTGAGGTACTCGTCGATGGCGGTCGGCAGCACCAGGCCGGTCCATACGGAATCGCCGTGCACGAAGATCGTGTCGTCGGCGTACCGGTACGGGAGCCGCAGGTCCTCGCGGGGGGCCTTGGCGGCCGCACCCTGGCGGTTGGATTTCTGCCGTGTGGCCTGGCCCTGGCCCTTGCCCTTGGAGCCGGAACCTGCGGCCATGACCAGGGCGACCACGAAGAAGGCGGCCGCCCCGCCCAGAAGGATCATCATGAACATGGAGGAGTCATCCCGCGGTGGTGTCGGACAGGCTTCCGCCCGGCGTGCTGCGGGCGGTCCCTGCGGAGAACGAGGTGCCGCGCTCGGCGGCGGCCCGGCGAGCCGCGTCGTAACGCGAATGCCACCGGGGTGAGCCCGGCTGCCAGAGGATGACCTGCCAGTGCAGCTCCTCCGGCTCCCGGTCGGCGGCGAGCCCCTGCAAGCGTTTGGGCTGGAACCAGTAGTCGGCCCAGACGACGAGCTGTTGGCTCAGCGTGAGCGCCGAGGGCAGCGGCCTTCCCCAGACGAAGTAGACCGCGAACGGCGGGCCGATGTAGAAGATCGACGTCCACATCGACATCCCGAGGAAGGGGAGGAAGGCCGACAGTGACAGCAGGGCGACCAGCCACAACAGGCCGAATCCGAAGGCCGCGCCCAGCGCGGGCAGCAGCAGACCGGGAAGCGGGATGTTGCCCCAGTTCCAGATGCGCTTCGGGCGGTTGAGCAGATCCGTGTGGTCGTAGGCGACCATCGGCTCGGGTGCTTCCTGCGCCATCAGCCGCTCCCCTCAGTTTCTGGTGGTTCGGAATCGGGAAACGGTAGACGTGGTCCGCCGGCTCAGCCCTTCTTGCCTCCACCGATCTGCTCACCGAGGCCGATCAGCACGGCCGCGAGGCCGGTGGCGCCCCCGATGATCAGCGCGGCAAGCGCGATCATGCCGAATCCCTGGAACGCCTCGCGCATGCCGTCACCGCGCTTCATCGACATCAGCATCCGGATGCCGAGGATGAGCAGGGCGATGACCGCGACCATCGTGCCCGCGTTGGTCAGGATCTTTTGGATGTTGTCGAACATTCCATCGAGGTCTTGCGCTGCCAAATACATGACTGTTCCTTTCGAAGGATTGAGTGCGGAAAAGTGGTGCGCGCCGCAGCCGGCCAGCGGGAGCCGGACAACGGTCAAGACTTTCGGTGCTTGCCGGAGGGGGACTGCTTGGCGGACGGCTTGGTCTTCTTGCCGCCGGTGCCCCCGCCGTCGTCCCCGGTACCAGCCCCGCTGTCGGAGCCGGTGGTGGCCTCTTCGGTGGGCGGCGCGGCCTCGCCCTCGTCGGCGCTGCCGCCCTCGGCGTCCAGGACGCCACCGTGGATGTCCCTGATGAACCAGCCCTGTTCGGTGTTCACCACGGTCACCCGGTACGAGCGCCGTACGGCCGTACCGTTGGGGCCGGTCCAGCTCAACGCCACCAGTGCCTGTACCGGCTGATCGGCCTTGTAGGTGTACGACTCGGAGTCCTCGAACCCCTTCGGCGCCAGCGCCACGACCTCATTGATCGTCGGGTCCGACAGCGAGGCCCGCAGACCGGCGGTCGCCGCCTGCGTCGCGTCCGGGGTGGTGAACCGGGTCATCGCCGTGGCATCGGACTGTCCCCATGCCTCGAAGTAGCCGGGCAGCACCTTCTTCTGGAGCTGCGCGGACAGCGCATCGTCGGTCACCTGGTCGTCCTCGTCGAGCCCGGGCACGGTTCCGTGTGAGGGCAGCGGCATCTCGCCGACGTCGCCGGCCACCCGCAGCCCCTCACCGTCGGCCAGGCCCTGCACGTACACCGGCACGGTCAGCGTGGTCAGGGCGCCGTTGTCCAGCCGCACCTGGATTCCGAGATAGCGGCCATGCGCCCCGTACTCCGGAAGCTTCTCGACGGTCCCGTCCCAGTTGGCGGAGACCGCCTTCTGTGTGCCCTGGCCGTCCCAGCCGCAGTCGGCGTCCACGCCGGCGGAAGCGAATCGTGCCAGGTCCTTCTGCCGGTCATCGATGGTGTTCGGCGCGTACGTCATGCAGAGCAGGGCGTAGTGCTCCGCGAAGGTGGCCGCCGCCTGCATGGGGAAGTCGGTCAGCCGGTACTTGGCGGCTTCCTTCGCGTCCAGGTCGGCTGCTTGCGGGCTGGACGACTTGCCGGCCAGCAGTCCCATCACGCCACAGGAGCCGAGCGCGAAGACGCACGTGGTGATCAGCAGGGTGGCGCGCAGGGCGACGTGGGTACGGCGACCGCCGGCGGGGATACGACGGCCCGGCTGGGGCACGTCGAAGGCTGCGCCGCGGCTGGTCGGTCGCGACGGCGGCGCGGTGGTGGCGGAGTTGGCCGGGGTGGTCGGGGTGGTCGGGCTCGCTGCGGAGTGTTGCTGGTGCTGCTGCGGGGGCGTGGCGGGGTGCTGTGACGCGGGGGCTGCGAGAGGCGTCTGGCCGATGGGAGCCGTACGAGGCGTGGTGCTGCCGGATGCCCCTGCGGCGGTGCCGCCGCCCTGCTTACGTGCCTCCCGAGCCGCCTTCTTGCGCTCGTACTCCGCCTTGCGCTCCGCCTTCGCCTGGTCACGCTTCTCCCTCTTGGAGTCCCCCGCGGAGCGGGAGTTGCGCGGCGGCAGCGTCGGAACGGCCGCTTGGCCTGTAGGCATTCCGACCTGCGGCGCACTGCGGACCCAGGCCGCGGCTACTTGCGCGCGAGCGGCGTCCGAGGGCATCTGTTGCGGTGGTTGCTGCGGATGCTGTTGCTGCTGCGGGTGCTGTGCCTGCTGCTGTTGATACGCGGGGGACTGCTGGGCGTACTGCTGTCCCGGAGGCGCGGCCTGCGGGCCGGGCTGCTGCGGACCTGCCTGCTGGGGTCCGGGCTGCTCCGGAGGATGACCGAAGGATGCGGGGGGCCCAGCGGGCTGGCCTCCGCCGACCGCGCCAGCAGGGCTGTTGTGGTCTGTCATCGAGTCGGTCTCTCCAACGCATTCAGTCGCCGGCCGCCTCACGGTTCGTGGCGGGCGGGCCCCGGTCCAGCCAGGTGCGTCGGCAGTTTGGCAAACACCTGTCGCAGGACCGTCTCCCCTTTCCTCGCAGGACAGCCGCGAGGAAAGTCCGAGGAATGTGGGAGGTGAACCGAGCCGCCCCGAAACGGCACCGCTGACACAGTCCTCGGCCAGACTGCACGCGGCCACCCGCCCCCGTGACACGCCCCACCGATCTGACGGCCCCTCCGAAGGACAAGAGTTGAGCGACCAGTACGCGCACCCGCAACCGACCGATTCGGGTGCCTGGGGCTCAACCCAGCCTCCCGCTCCAGCACCCGCTGCCGCCACCACGCCGCCGGCGGCGATGGAGCCGCACCCCGCCCCGCCTGCCCCCGCGCCCCCGGTGCTCACCGCGCAGCACGTGTGGGTCGACGGCTACGAGCCGGGCAATCCTTGGCAGGCCAGGCTCTGTGTGCAGTCCCCTTACGGCACGGTCGTCTATCCGCTGACCCCCAACACCATGCCCGAACTGCTCGAAAGCCTGGTCGTCGTGGCCCAGGAGCAGCAGGGGATACCGGTCGGATTCGAGGAAAGCGACGCCGCGCCCGAGACCGACCGGGCGGACGGGGCCGACAGGCAACAGGACGCCGGAACGCCCGTGCACAGCGGTCGCGCGGCCCGCGTGACGGGTTGGGCCGTGGTCCACGAGCTCTGGGAGCGGGAGGACCCCACCGCTCGGCTCATCATGGGCGCCGTGGTGATCGGTCTCCTGCTGCTGGGCGTCTTCCTGGCCTGACGCCCAGCACTCACCTCCCGCACGCGCCGAAGAACGGACGCTCCCGATGACCACCGCAGAGCCCGCTGCCCAGGAAGAAGAGGCGGAGTTCCTCTTCGCCGATGTCTACGTCTTCGTCTCGGACTATCTCTCCCAGGTCATACGAAGGCGCACCAACGGCTCCATCGCCACGTGGTGCCCGCGCTGGTGGGAACACCCGGAAGCCGGCGCCCGGCTGTCCGCCCTGTGGCTCGCCTTCGAGCACCTCCGCCATGACCCGGCACTCGGCATGTCCACCTGGTGGCTCCACCACGCCGACCCGCACCTGCGCGTCCTGATGGACACCGACCTCGGCCCCTTCGCCGCCTGCTCCCCGAAGGACGGCCACACGGCTTACCCCTTCGACCCCTTGCCGGTGGATCCGCATACGCCTTGACGAGACCCTGCCCCGACTCCCTTAGGGAGCTTTCCGTGCGCATCAAGCACATGGCCGCCGCCACTATCACCCTCCTCGCTCTCACCGCGACCAGCGCCTGCGACAGAAAAACGAGAAAGCGTTCGTCGACGGTTGCATCCTGAGCGACTACGTCACCTGACCGTTCTGTACCGTCAGCTCGACACCATGATCCGGTGATCGACGACTCCCGACCGGAAAGGTCCCCCGTGCCGACCGCACTCACGAACCGTGCCCCGCAGGACCTCGCAGCCGTGCTGAGCACACTCATCGCTGTCGACTGGCCCACCATGTGGTCCCCCCCGAGGCCGGGTGAGCAGCTCACTTCCTGGTGCGCGCGGTACGGCTGGACGCCACAGCCGTCGGATCGCGAACTCGCCGTCGCCGCCGCGGACGGCGCTCGCTTCTCCTTCTACGCGACGCCCGGCGGCACGTGGGCACCCGTCACGCTCATCAGTCACGTCGCCTGGGAGATCGAGGCCGACGCCCCTGCGGAGAACAACGCCGTACTCGCCCACGCGGCGCAGGTGTGGCCCGACTTCCTCAATGCCGCTCGGGGTGTGCTCGGCGAGCCCGCGTGGAGCGGTGCCTGGAACTCGCCGGGCTTCCCCGGGTTCCCCGATACAGCCCACGCCTACTGGCCCACTCCCGACTTCCGCATGAGGGAGCAGGATCCGCACCGGATGGCCTACTGGCGTCCGGCGGACCCGACGCTGCCCACGCTCGTCCTCACCGTGAACGTCGCCTTCACCGCTTCCCGCCCCCAGGAACCCGGTGGCGCCGGGCTCACGCTCAGCGTCTTCTCCCCGTCAGCGGGCCACGAGAATAACGACGGTTCATGACCGGACATGTGACACCGAAGCTACTCCAGGACGCGATCGCGCTCCGCGATGCGCATCTCGACTCCATCCCGCGCGACACCGACCAAGCCGCAGCTGTGAAGGACCGGATTCAGGCCGCGGTATCCAACGTCAACGACGCCCGGAACAAGGACAATGAACCTCCGCTGAGCACTTCGGACTACCTGATCGCGCGAGCCTCGGAGGCCGACTTCTCTCCGCCGCGACCGGATACGACGATCGCGTTCTGGTCTCATGGGGTCCAGCGGGACGATCTGCCCCCGGAAATCGACCACGCGTCCGCACCGGACCTGCTCTCCTTCAGGTACGTAGCCCAGGCGTGGGCGAATGAGCAGAACAAGCTCGACGAGGGCTCCGCCCAGGTTCTGGAGAGCACTCCCGGCGGGTCGGAGCTGGATTCGTACCATCTGTTCGAGCAGCCCGTGCGAACTGCGCTCTGGGGCCGCAGCGCGGACCGGGAAGGTACCCGGGTATCGGGTGCGGTCTGGGACGGAGCCTCCGCCCAGTACGCTGCGGCGGCCTCATCCAAGGTGGCCGTCTTCGCCTCGGACCTCGCCCCGTGGACGATTCTCTACAAGACCGAAATGTCCCGTCTACGCAATGACCCCAACGTGGGACTGGACAACATCCATTTCATGGTCGATCCGTCCCAGGAACGGCTTGAAGGGCTTCCCCCGGAAACCCAGGCCCTGCTCTCCGATGACCGGGTCCGCGCCCAGGCTCACTATTTCCCGTACGACGAGACGGACCCCAAGATCGGCCCCGAGTGGAGAGCCGGCTATCTGGATCTCGAAAAACTCAAGGCCAACTCCTCTGTGGAAGGCCAGCGCGCAGCCGTCCTCGAAGTCTGCGCACGCGTCGCCGCACTGGACGGTCGTGACGCCGATGTCAAGCAGCTCACCGAAGAAGTCGCAGCCCTGCGCGTCGCGGAGGCCACAGCGGCGAAGAGCAACGCCGCCGAGGCGAGCATGCCCACTGGCCCCACCGCTGAGGCAACCACGCCCACCGGCCCCACCGGCCCCACCGCCGAGGTGACCACACCCGCCGGCCCCACCCCCCCCCCCC
>NZ_JAYMZR010000046.1:0-53820 GCF_035828615.1 Streptomyces sp. H27-D2
GGTGGGGGGGGGGGGGTGGGGGGGCCGGGGGGGGGGGGGGGGGGGAGGGGGGGGGGGGGGGGGGGGGGGGGGGGGGGGGGGGGGGGGGGGGGGCCCGGATGCGGGCGCGGCGCGCGGCGCGTCAGGTGCGGGCGGGGCGGGGCTCGCGCCCGGCGCGGGTTCGGCGGGCTTCAGGCCGAGAGCGGACGTGGACGTGGGGGGCGTTGGGCCGGAGCCGGGCCGGGACGTCGTCGCGCCTGGTGCGGGCACACCGCGTGCGACGGCCGCGAGGTGACTGATCAGCGCGGGCGGTGAGGTGTGTGACGGCGGTGAGGCCGGTGATGAGGTCACGGTCCCCCGAATTCGTGCGGTGACGGTCATGGGCCGGTGGGCTGCGGGTGGCCGGGATGCGCGAGCGCGGGCTGCCCGAGCCTGGTGGGTCAGGGCACCGCCCTGCGGCAGCGTCGAAATCGTACGCACCCGGGCGTTGGTGCGGTGCCTCGGGTGAGCGGCGGATCCTGCCGCACGGGAGGGCTCGGGAGCGGGTGCTTGGGTTCCGGTCCGGCCCGGTACGGTCCGGCCGGGGCCGGTCCGCTCCGGCCCGGCCCGGTACGAGCAGGCCAGGCCAGGCCCGATCTAGCCGGCCAGGCCAAGCCCGGTCCAGCGATCAGGTCCACCCCGGCCCCCGGGCCTGCACGCGCGAAGCCCGGACACCATCACTGGTGTCCGGGCGTTCGTGCCGTCCGCCGCACCCCCGTCCCCACGGGGTATATGGCCGAATGTCCCCGGCCCGGGCCGCTCTCCCGGGCCTGGGGCGCCGCTCAGCGCCCCAGCACTCCGGCCACGGACGACGCCTGGATGACGACGGCTTCCCAGCCGCCGAAGACGACCGCGAGCAATACGGCCAGCGGCAGCACCATGGCCGCCGCCACCAACGGATGCCGGGTGCTGGACTGCCGGCCGCCCAGCGCGGCGAACATCCTGCGCCCGTGCGCTCGGATGACCGTGCGTCCTGCGATGTCCGCCATCGTCCTGCTCCTGTCGTCTTGTAAGGGGCGGCGGGCGTCTGACCTCGGGGGACGAGTGCACCGCCCGCCGCTTGTCCTCAACATTAGGCGCGGCGCGAGCGCCGGGCGTCATGCCGTCGTATCGATTGGCGGGCCTCCCGGAGGATGACAACGCCCGCCCTCGCGTACTCCCCTGGGTGGAGAACGCTCTCTAACCCTTGGGGTCTTCCCCGAGGGGACGCTCTGTTTCGTCGATCCTGGGCACGGGATGCTCGACCAGCGCGAGCACTCGCGTGGCCATGAAGCGCGCCGTACGCACCACCGAGCCGCTGCGGGTGACTTCACTCACTTCCACCACTCCTCTGCGGACCGCCGTCTCCACTCGACGCCCCGCCCGGCCGGCCACCACCTCATAGGTGCGTGTGGTGTCTCCGGCATCCACGACTATCTCCACCCGGTCACCCTTCACCGATCCAATCCCCCTTCTGCGATGGACCATTGGGATCGCGCGCGAGGGTCAGGACGGCGGCTTCGCCGGCTGTCCCCCACTCCTTAAGGATCCCACCAGGCACTGACAATCAGGGTGCCGCCGCATGCGCGGCCTATCAGCACGCCGGGCCGTCAATCCGTAAGCTGTGCCTCGTCAGCGGGACCGGACGGCTCACATGGTCCGGGCAGCGGAGTGGGGCCTCCCCACCGGAGGTAGGGGTGGGGTATCCCCACCGGTAGGTAGGGGACGGAAGATGGCGATGATGCGGCTCCGGCGCGAGGATCCGCGTGTCGTCGGTTCGTTCCGGCTGCACCGGCGGCTCGGTGCGGGCGGCATGGGCGTGGTCTACCTCGGCTCCGACCGCCGGGGACAGCGCGTGGCGCTCAAGGTGATCCGGCCCGACCTGGCCGAGGACCAGGAGTTCCGCTCGCGCTTCGCCCGTGAGGTGTCGGCGGCCCGGCGCATTCGCGGCGGCTGCACGGCGCGGCTGGTGGCCGCCGATCTCGAAGCGGACCGACCGTGGTTCGCAACCCAGTACGTACCGGGGCCCTCGCTGCACGACAAGGTGGGCGACGAGGGGCCGCTGCCGGCGGCTCAGATCGCGTCGATCGGCGCGGCCCTGGCCGAGGGGCTGTTGGCGGTGCACGACGCGGGCGTGGTGCACCGGGACCTAAAGCCCTCGAACATCCTGCTGTCCCCCAAGGGCCCCCGGATCATCGACTTCGGCATCGCCTGGGCGACCGGCGCCAGCACGCTGACCCACGTCGGCACGGCCGTCGGGTCGCCCGGATTCCTCGCCCCCGAGCAGGTGCGCGGCGCCGCGGTGACGCCCGCGACGGACGTCTTCGCGCTGGGCGCGACGCTGGCCTACGCGTCCACCGCGGACTCCCCCTTCGGGCAGGGCAGTTCGGAAGTGATGCTGTACCGCGTCGTGCACGAGGAGCCGCAACTGGTCGGCGTGCCCGACGCGCTCGCGCCGCTGCTGCACGCCTGCCTGGAGAAGGACCCCGAGGACCGGCCGAGCACGCTCCAGCTGTCGTTGCGGCTCAAGGAGATCGCGGCCCGCGAGGCGCACGGGATGGACGACGGGCCGCCCCCCGGCGAGCGGCACCCCGAACGCCCCACCGGGCACCAGGCTGAGGAGTACGCGCAGCAGCGCACGGAGCGGCGCCCGGCCGGCCCGTCCACGCCCCGCGCGCAGGCCCCGCGCGCCTCTGCCCACCGGACGACCCCGAACACGGGGGCGCGTTCCTCGTCCCGTACGCCCTCTTCCCGCACCCCCGCGCGCCCGGCGGGCAGTCGCGCCGGCTCGCGCCCCGGCGGGCGCAAGACCTCCGCCGGACGGCGGGGGCCAGGCCCTGACCGGAGACTGATGCGGCAGCGGCTGATCGTGTTCGTCACGGTGACGTTCCTGGTCGCCCTGGGGATCGCGGCGGCGCAAGGGTGCGAGGGCCCGGCCAATGGGCTGGGCGCGCGCCCGCAGTCGGTGAACACCCAGCAGGTGCACGGGCCCCGCTGAGCCGATCCGCGCGGTCAGTTCAGCGAGCGGCCCGTCGCCACGGCGTAGAAGGCGACCGCCGCCGCCGCGCCCACGTTCAGCGAGTCGACGCCGTGCGCCATCGGGATGCGGACCCACTCGTCAGCGGCGACCAACGCCTGCCGCGACAGCCCCTCGCCCTCCGCGCCGAGCATCAGCGCGACCCGGTCGAGCCGCTGCGGCGCGGCCTCGTCGATGGACGCGGCCTTCCCGTCCGGGGTCAGGGCGAGCAGCTTGTAGCCGGCCTCGCGCACGGACTGCAGGCCGCGCGGCCAGGTCTCCAGGCGGGCGTACGGAACGGCGAAAACGGCGCCCATCGACACTTTGACCGAGCGCCGGTAGAGCGGATCGGCGCAGTCCGGCGAGAGCAGCACCGCGTCCATGCCCAGGGCCGCCGCGCTGCGGAAGATCGCGCCGACCATCTTCGCTTTGGGTCTACAATTGGAACTAGATTGGGGCCATTGTGGGTATACCTTCAGCCTTCCAGGGGAAGCGCGCGGTCATCTATGCGCGCGTATCCCTCGACGCCACGGGCGAAGGGCGATCCGTCGAACGCCAACTCGAAGCCTGTCGGCAGCTCTGTGAGCTGCGCGGCTGGACCGTCGTGGAAGAGCGGGTCGATAACTCGATCTCCGCGTCGACCGGTAAGGTTCGGCCGGCCTGGCAGTCAGTGCTGGCCATGGTCGGAGCTCGCGAAGTGGACTTGATCGTGGCCTGGCACATCGACCGAATGACGCGCTCGATGCTCGACCTAGAGGAGTTGATACTTCTCGCCGAGGACGCTGACATCGGCATCGCGACCGCGTCAGGCGACCTCGACCTGACCACTGATGTCGGCCGCATGGTGGCTCGCATCCTTGCAGCTGTCGCGCGCGCCGAGGTCGAGCGGAAGGGCGCCCGCCAGAAGCTGGCGAACGCCGCCCGTGCCGCCGAGGGCAACGTGCACTCCGGTGGCGTGCGCCCCTTCGGCTACGAGAACGACCGGATCACGGTAGTCCCCGAGGAGGCCGAGGCCATTCGCCAGGCTGCGGTAGACGTGCTCGCCGGCAAGGCGCTCGCCGAGGTGGCCCGCGAGTGGGCTGCTGCCGGGCTCGTTTCTTCTCGCGCCGAGGTCGGGTGGGAGAAGGGCAACCGCAAACCTAAGGCCGGCTGGACTCCGCGCGGGGTGAAGAACGTCCTCGTCAATCCCCGTTACGCCGGCATCCGCGTCTACAACGGCGACGAGGTGGGCACGGGCGTCTGGGACAAGATCCTCGGCCTGGAGACCTACCTCTCACTCGTCCAGATGCTCGTGGACCCCAACCGCAAGAGCGGCGAGAATGCGGGTCGCAGCGGGCGCAAGCCTCAGTCCCTTGTTACCGGCATCGCGCGGTGCCAGACGTGCAGGGAAACCGTACGCGCGGCGTCCAGTCGCGGCGAACTGACGTACTCGTGCCCTATGTCGCATGTCCACACGAACCGCGAGTACGTCGACACTCGTATCCACGGCGACATGATCGACCGGCTCTCCCGGCCGGATGCGCTGGCTCTGCTGACTCCCTCTGGCGACGACAAGGCGGACGAGGTGAAGGCCGAGGTGGAGAGGCAGCAGGCCAAGCTCGATCAGCTCGCCAAGCTCCTGGCCGCCGACCTGATGACCGTTGAGCAGTTCACCATCGCGACCGCAGCAGCCCGAGAGAAGCTGAAGAGGGCTGAAGGAGCGCTCGGGCAGATCGGTGTCAGGACTTTGATCGTCGGTCTCGACCTGGGCACGCCGAAGATCAAAGAGCAGTGGATGCCTCTCCCCCTGGAACGGCAGCGGAAGCTCGTCCAGGCCCTGCTTGAGGTGACTCTCGTCCCGCGCGGCCGGAAGCGTCGCCATCCAATGCCCCTGGGAGATCAGGTGATCATCGATGACTCGCAGGCGGAGCCCAGGTCGTAAGTCTCGACCCCAGGGATGTGTCAGGGCCCCCTCGCTCCGGACGCCCGCGGAGGAGGGGACCCGTGTCATGCCGCACATGCGTGTTTCTTCCCCATGGGGGCAAGCAGTGCCCGTACCAAACGAGACTGTTCTTCTGTGAGAGGTGGGGGCGGAGTTGTCTGCCTGCGGCGCCTCGCGATCTCGATCGCCTCATCCAGTGTCAGCCCCATAGCGCCACTCGGGCGTTCGCGGCGCAGGCGGCGGACGTGGCGGGAATGATTTCGGTGAAGACCGCCTCGGCCTTCTCGGCGCACATCTCGGCCTCGCGCTGCGCCTTCGAGACGAAGGCTGTGGACTCATCGTGGGTTCGCCGGATCAAGTAGGTGATCACGTCCAACTCACACGACGAACCCTGCAGGTTGCGAGACCTCCGCTTCTCCTTCGGGGTGTCCCCGCTCGGGGCCGGGTTCGAATGCGAATCGGCTTCCTGCTGCTCCGTCAGCCAGGCTTCAAGCGGGTCGCCGCGATACCTGCCCCTGCCTCCGGAACCCATGCGAAGACTGGGCGGCCCTTGCCGCCGGTTTCGCCAGACGTACAAGGTGTTCGCCGAGATAGCGAGATAGGTGGCTGCGCTCTCCACGTTCAAGCACGCTGGTTCGACGCGCGGCTGATTCTGATGGTCCATCACATATCTCCGAATTAGGGCGTTGCTTCTCGCCCATCGCGCAGAAGCCCTGAACTTGCCTCTACTGGCAGGAGAGGCCAGGGTCCGGAGAAATGCCGGTTTGGAGCGGCTGCGATGAAGTGATAGACGCCCGCCACAACGTCCAGGAGATCGCGATCGGGGCCCCTCACACACGCAGAACATCATGATCGGCATGGCCCTGAACATCACCAGGCTCGGTGCCCACTACCAGGCCACTCCACCGCCGATCCGCCGACCCACCCGGATCCACCAACTCTGCCTCGACCACGGCCTGACCGAAGCCGCCTGATCCCCAGGTACGACTTCGCCAACGGAGTCAGACGCATAGTGGTCTGCGGGAATTCAATGATGATCTTCAGAGGGTAACGAACGTTCCTTACCCGCCAGTCGAGCCGCGCTTTCCCGCTTCGCTCCGCCAGTGAGCGAGGTTGTACCTAATGATTTGTATGTGGGGGTGCTTGTCGCCCAGAACTCGCGCCATGAGCTCCAGCAGTTCGGCGAAGGCGTCCGCGGCCCCGGCCGCGTCCCCCGCCTTACCTCGCCAGTAGGCAAAGCTGCCCCAGGCAGCGAGGGTGAGAGGCGCGCTTTCGCCCAAGAGCCGTCGCCGAGCAGTAAGCAGCTGGTCGTACGCCTCTGCGGCCCTGGCCTCGTCAACGAGCTTCCTCATCGAGTTGAGATCCACAGCGACCATTACCTCATGAGCGGGCGTCCTGCGTCGCTGGATCAGGCGGATCTAGCGGGCGTGGCCAGCCTCGGGTTGGTCGTCACGGACTATGCGGCAAGTTCTGCCTCCTCGCCCCTGGTGTCTTTGACAGCAACGCTGACAGCTACGACCCCGAGCAACCACGAACGACGTCGTGCGAGCAAGATCCCGTCAACCTCTGTGACGTGATCCTGCACACGACCAAAAGGCACTATTATAATGTCAGGGCAGTTGACGATCCACTCTGATCGGGGCTCACCCATGGTCGCGGAGAGCGTCGCCCAGATGATGAGCAATCTCGGGGTGACGAAGTCGCATTCGCGGCCCAAGACGTCGAACGACGACCCCTTCAGCGAAGCCCAGTACAAAACGCTCAAATACCGACACGACTATCCGGACCGGTTCGGATACATCGAGGACGCCCGCGCGTGGTGCGAAGACTTCTTCGACTGGTACAACCTGGAACACAGACACTCCGGCATCGCCATGCACACGCCATTCGACGTCCACTTCGGGCTCGCCGGACAACTCCGCGAGATGCGCGCCGACGTCCTGACCTCGGCCTACGAACAGCACCCCGAACGCTTCGTGCGCAAGGCACCCGAACCACCGAAGCTGCCCGACACCGTCTGGATCAACAGACCACCCACCCCGCGTCACCCCGACGCAGAGATCCCGGCACAGGGATAGACCGAACTCCCTGACTCACCGAAACTGACAGCTTCCGCTACTGCTGTCGCACGGCGACGTACAGAAAGAGACGCAGCTCCACTACATCGCATACCGGCGGATCAAGAACGTCGCCACCGTCCGCTTCCAGCCACGCAACCGCATGCTCGTCGTCACGCTCAAGGTGGACTCCGACACAGTCGATCTGCGCGAGGGTTTCACCCGCGACGTCTGCGGCGTGGGGTGCCTGGGCACGGGCTCTCTGGAGGTACGGATCAGATCTCCCGAGGACCTGGCTGAGGCTGCCGATTTGATTCGGCGGAGTGTCGACGAAAGCTGATCTCCCGAACGGCCAAGGGCGGCGTCACCGGGTATCCGGTGACGCCGCCCTTCTGCGGTCCGTCGCTGTACGAGGGCTGTCCGGTCTCATTCCTCCGGCCCAGCCAGCTTGAAGTCGTCCTGGGTCAGTGCGTTGCGTAGGCGCTGTTCGGCGATGTCAGCGTAGTGATCGGAGAGTTCAATGCCGATGAATTCCCGACCTTCGAGCAGTGCCGCCACTCCAGTCGTGCCGGACCCCGTGAACGGGTCCAGGACCGTACCGTCCGGCGGGCAGATCCGGACCAGCTCCTGCATGACCTCAACCGGCTTCTGGGTGATATGGGCTCGGTCCTTCCGGGGCTGGCTCGCCGTGTAAAGACCGGGCAGGTAGACGGGGTTGCGGTCGGCGTCGACCGGTCCCTTCGTGCCCCAGACGATGTACTCGCAGGACTGCTTGAGGCGGCCCTTCTGCGGTCGGGAGACCGGCTTGTGCCACGAGGCGATGCCTCGCCACGTCCACCCGGCGGCCTGGAGCGCATCGGTCGTTGTTGGCAGCTGGCGCCAGTCCGTGAAGACGAGCGCGGTGCCGGACTCGACCGTGGCCCGGTAGGACTCGGTGAGCAGAAGAGTCAGCCAGTAGCCGTACGAACGTTGGTCGCGGTTCTCGCCGGGGAAGTTGGCCAGATCGTGCCCGGAGTCGGCCGAGGTGTACTTCGCGCGGGCCGTGCGGCCGGTGCGCTCGGAGCTGGTGCGTCCGCCCGAGTTGTAGGGCGGGTCGGTGATCACGGCGTCGACGCTGTTGTCGGCGATGCCGGCGAGTACCGCGAGCGCGTCGCCTCGGTGCAGGGTGTACGGCATTGCGCGGATCTCTCTTTCCGGAAGGCGGTCGTGCGCACAATTCCCCTTCGGTAGGGGTGTGCGTGTCGACAGGATTCGCTCCGGGAAACTGCGGACGCAGCGGCCTGGGCGAGCAATGCCCTGGAGGTTAACCACATTTCCCGGCCGCACCCAATGGGACGTAGATTCCCGACGGGTGATGGCAAGCTCCCGATCCCGGGTCGTTTGGTGCGGCCGGATTTCGTCTCTACAGTCTCGTCATGTTCACAGGGCGGGACCAGGTCCTGGCCCTGTTGGGCTGCGCTGATGCGTGTCGTTCCGTCCAAACGACAGCGCACGCGGCCTTGCAACAACCGAGCTCTTACCCGAAGCAGAGGTTTGCCCATGTGGCGTGTGAGATTACGAGCGCGGCTGAGTGCCGCTATTCGATAGGAGGACCAGCGCTTGGGAGTCAGCAGCTCCCGACACTGGATTCTCTCCCCCGTTGGGTATTGCTGGTTTACAACCGGCGCGGTGCCGGTGGCCTTTCGACGAGAACGCCGGCACCGCGCTGCCTACGAGTAAGGAGCTGCTGATGCAGCATGCCCAGGCGCGCCCATCTCCCGAACGCGAGCGTCGCCGGATGCGCAGCGCAGTCTCTGGCACGCGGCTGTGAAGAAGGTCGCCGTCATAGCGGGGGCCGTGACGGTTGGTCCCTTGCTGCTGATCCTGCCCATCGCCGTAGCGCTGGCGGGTGCCGGCAACGCGCAGGCCACCTGTGCCGAAGGCGGTGCACAGCCGGTGGACACCGGCGCGGTCGCCAAGCAGGTGCGATCGATCCTCAAGGGTGACGGCAAGGGATCGGTCTCCATGCTGGGGCTGGAGGCCCCCGAGGAGCAGATCCCGAACGCCAAGGCGATTCAGGCCACTGGTGTCGCGATGAAGGTTCCATCGCGCGGACAGGTCGTCGCGCTGGCAACGGCCCTACAGGAGTCGGGCCTGCGGAACTTGGACTATGGCGACCGGGATTCCCTGGGTCTGTTCCAGCAACGCCCCAGCCAGGGGTGGGGGACCGCGGCGCAGATCCGGCATCCGGTGCACTCCTCGACCAAGTTCTACGAGGGCCTCCTCAAGGTCTCGGGCTGGGAGTCGATGACCGTCCCCCAGGCCGCCCAGACGGTCCAGCGGTCGGGGTTCCCTGGTGCCTACGCCAGGTGGGAGCCCCTGGCCACGGCTCTCCAGAAGGCCGTCGCCAAGTCCCTCCCTCAAGGGGGTGCGGCCGAGGAGGGTGACAGCGAGGATGCCAAGCCAACAGCTCCGGCCAACAGTTGCGGCACCGGCACCGGCGGTGACGGATCGAAGTTCGGTCCGATCCCTGCCGGGACTGTCCCCAAGGGCTACAAGGTACCGACTGACGCACCCAAGTCGGTTCGCACGGACATCCGTTGGGGCCTGGGGCAGCTCGGCACGTCGTACCAGTGGGGCGGCAGGTGCACAGATGCGCACGGCCAGGACCCGATGGGCCGGTGCGACTGCTCGTCCTTGATGCAGGCGTCCTACAAGGCCGGCGGCGTCTCGATCTCCCGCACCACGTACACCCAGGTCAAGGAGGGTAAGTCCGTCAGTAGCGATGCCCTTGAGCCCGGCGATCTCCTCTTCACGCACGGGACGGCCGCCGTGCCTGAACACGTCGGGATGTTCATCGGCGGAGGACTGATCCTGCAGGCCCCCAGGACCGGCGACGTGGTCAAGTTTTCGACCCTCGCGGACTGGAAGCCGGGCATCCTCGCCTCCCGCCGAGTCGTCTGACCAACTCCCCCTTCCACCTCTTTTCCCCTCGCTCCGTCCCGCTGGGCCCTCGCGCGCCCAAATCCCGCACTGGAGTTTGAAATCAAGCTCATCCAGCACGTCCAGTACCTCGCATACAACCCCGGCGTCACGCCAAGGGAGGGCGGACTTCCCGGCCTCAGCGTGCTGAAGAACGTCGTCAGCAGCATCAACCTCTTCGGCATCGTGGCGGTGGTCGGCGCCCTGGCTCTCTCCGCGCTCGTCTGGGCCTGGGGGCACCACAGCGGCGGCCCCCAGGCGGAAGCCAGCGGCAAGAAAGGCACCGTCGTCGCGGCCGGTTGCGCACTCCTGCTCGGCGCGGCCAACGGAATCGTGGCGTTCTTCAGCGCGATGGGGACGCAGATCCACTGATGCTGAAGAAACGTCTCCCCCAAGCCGATCCGGACACTCCAGTCCCCGCCTCCTCTGTGCTCCACCGCGTCCTGATCGGTGCCGTCGTCCTCGCCGTGCTGACCGCCCTGGCCGGCCTCCTCGCGTATCTGACACGCGGAGAGGCACCAGCCCCGGCCAAGGGCTCCCCGTCTGCGGTGTCCGGTTCCGCTTCGCCGTCACCGCAGGCCACTCCCACCAAGTCCAAGGGGGAAGCCGTCGCGGCACCGCCCAGGAGGAGCGATCCGGTCGAGTTCGCCAAGGCGGCCACGAAGGTCCTCTGGACGTACGACACCCGTTCCTTCTCGCAGGCCGAGCACCTGGCCGGACTCAAGCGGTGGATGACGGGCGAGAAGAAGTACGCCGATTGGAAGTCGGCCAGCCAGCAGGTACCGAGTCCGGTGTTGTGGGCGCGGATGCACGACAACCAGCAGCGTGCGAGCGCCACGGTCGGCGAGGGCCACTTCCCGCAGGCGTTCAAGTCGGCTCTGGCCGCTGAACCGGGCGCGATCACCGACGCCTACGTCTACGCCGTCACGGTCACCGGCAAGCAGTCCCTCACATGGAAGGGCTCCGGAGCCGGAGCCGAGCCCCGCTCGACCACGCTGGGCGTCCAGTGCCGTCCCGAGCAGCCCTGTGCCCTGGCCGGCGTCGCCCCGCGCGTCTCGCCGTGACCCCCGAAAAGACAAGGAAGGAGGCATCCCATGGGGGTCTGTGACATACCCATGATGGACAAGGTCTGCGGCGTGGTCGATGCCATCGACTTCGTCTCCGATCCCGGCGGCAGCATCACCGACGGCATCGGTGCATGGATCGCCAAGTCGATGGGCGAAGTGGCCCAGTCCGCCGCGGACCTCGCGTCCAAGGCCGTCGACAAGACCACAGCCGTCGATCTCAACGCCGAGTGGTTCCGCAGCAATTACGAGCTGCTGCTGCCCATCGGCCTCATCCTGACCGTCGGCACCTTCTGCCTTCAGCTGATGCGTGCCGCCTGGCGCCGAGACGAGCGCGCTCTTGCCCAGGCAGTGAGCGGCACGGTGGCCGGGGTCATCTTCGCCTTCGGCGCCATCGCCTGCACCACCGTCGCGCTGACCCTCGTCGACGCGCTCAGCGCCGGCCTCTTCAAAGCGGCGAACAGTTCCATCGACGACGCCGTCCGCCGCATGATCAAGGTGAACGAGCTGGGGTCGATGTACGGCCTGGGCTGGGGCGTCCCAGCCATCGTCGCCCTGGGCTGCGCCGTCGGAGCCTTCCTCTACTGGGGCGTGATGGTCGCCCGAAAAGTCGGAATCCTGGTCTTGGTGACGTTGGCGGTCTTCGCCGGTGCCGGCGGAGGCTGGGAAGCGGCCCGCCGTTGGCGGCGCGGCTGGATCGAGGCCACCGGCACACTCGTCGTCAGCAAACTCCTGATGACGATCGTCTTCCTTCTGGGCATCTCTGCCTTGGGCAAGACCGACCCCGGCGACGGCACCGCCGCTCTCGCGGACGTGATGGCGGGCATCGTCATCATGGTCTTGGTCATGCTGTGCCCGTACGCGACGTACAAGTTCGTGCACTGGGCCGCTGACGGCGGGAGCCAGGACGATCTGCACCGCACTGGTATGGCTGGCCTCGGAGTCGCCGCCGGCGCGACCAAGGCCGCGGGCCAGCTCGCGATGCGGGCGGGCACCGGCATGCCCGCTCCGCAGGGGCCGTCGAAGGTTCCGGGCCAGAGCTCGGACGGCGTCGCCTCCGGCATCGATCCCACCGGGGGCAGCCAGCCCCAGCAGACCAACTTCCGCTTCGGCGAGGACCCGAACGCCGAGGGCGACAAGGGCCGGGCTCTCATCCGGCGGCCTCCGACCGATGGCGACCGCGGCCAGCCGCTCATCCAGCGACCCGGTCAGGGCTCGGAATCGGAATCGGCCGCCGGGGCGGACCCAGGCGCGGCGGGGCCTCAGCCGCAGAGCGCGCCGGTCGGCTCGTCGCAGCCCGTACGACTTGTACCGCCCGCCCCTCGGGGCAGTGCTCCGCCGGCGACCGGAGGACCTTCTCCGCAGGGAGGGGCCGCGCCAGCCCCGTGGCTCTACCGCGAACCGCCGGGTGATTCGGGCTCCTGATCCTCATTCCCGGGGCGGGCTTGGCCCTCGCAGCCAAGCCCGCCCCCGCCCCCTTCCCCTTCTTTCTTCTCCACGCTCCAGGGACGGCTTCGCCATGCTCTCCGACACCCCACAGCCCGGTGGCCCGGCCACAGTGAAATTCCCCTATCGCTCGCGACGCGGGATATTGCTGGGCCTCTCCGCTCCCCAGCTCATAGCCGTCGCGATCTCCGGCCTGCTGCTGTTCGCGGTGCTGCTCGCCTCCGGCGTGACCGGCGCGCTCAAGCTCATCCCCCTGTGGGCCGTCATTCTGCTGACGGTATTCCTCCGCCACCGGGGACGTTCACTCGCCGACTGGGCCCCTATCGTCGCCCGATATACGCTTCGTCGTTTCCGCCGCCAGCTGATCTGGCTCTCCAGCCCCTCCACCCGGCCCCGCCGTGAGGGCCTGCTCCACCTGCCCGGCACCGCCGCGTCCCTGCGCGTGGTCACCTCCCCCAATGGCCGGTTCGGCGCGGTGCACGATCCGCACCACGGAACGCTGACCGCGGTGGTCAGGGTCTCCTCCCGGGCCTTCGCGCTGCTCGACCCGGCCTCCCAGAGCAGCAACGTCTCCGGCTGGGGCCGTACTCTGGCCGCTCTGTCTCGTACCGGTCACATCGCCCGAGTTCAGGTCCTGGAGCGCACCGTGCCGGACTCCGGGGACGCGCTGAACCGTTACTGGCACGAGCACGGCAATGCCGACGCTCCCCTCGCCGGACCGGTGTACGCCGAGCTCCTGGCCGCCGCCGGTCCGGCCGCCGCTCCGCACGAGACGTACGTCGCGCTCGCCCTGGACCTCAAGGCGGCCCGCCGCCTGATCAACCAGGCCGGCGGCGGACTGGCCGGAGGCTTCGCCGTCCTGGCCCAGCTCACCTCCACCTTCGACCAGGCCACCCGCGACTCCGGTCTCACCCCGAACGGTTGGCTGTCCTCGGCTGAGATCGCCGCCGTCATTCGCACCGCCTACGACCCCAAGTCGTCCGCCGCACTGGACCGGTGGTCCCCGACCGGCCGACCGCGAGCCGACCCTTCCGCCGCCGGGCCCGTCGTCCTGGTCGAGAAGGCCGACCGGATCCAGACCGACTCTGCGCACCACGCCACCTTCTGGATCGAGAACTGGCCGCGCATCGAAACCTCCCCGGGCTTCCTGCACCAGCTGTTGTTCACCACCGGCGTGCGCCGCACCCTCTCGCTGACCTACGCCCCCAAGGGACTGGACGCCGCGCTCAAGGACGTGCAGCGCAAGAAGGCCACCGTGATCGCGGACGCCGCAGAACGGCAGCGCAAGGGCCAGGTCGACTCCGAGGAAGACTCGGTCGAGTACGCGGACATCAAGAACCGCGAACGCCAGCTCATCGCCGGCCACGCGGATGTCGCCCTGACCGGACTGCTCACCGTCTCCGCCGACACGGACGAGCAGCTCAACGCAGCCTGCGCGGCGATCGAAACCGCCGCCGTCGCAGCCCTGGTCGATCTACGACCGCTCACCTGGCAGCAGGCCGAGGCCTTCACCAACGCTGCCCTGCCCCTCGCCCGCCCGTAGCGCACCGCTTCCGCCGAACGCGCTCTACCGAAGGGCACCCCCCTCATGCCGACCGAGCCGCTGCCCGATCTCTCACCGGACTTCATCCCCTTCGCCACTGCGGCGCTCGACTTCCACCGGGTGATCAACATTCCCGCCGGAACCGTCGCGGCCAGCCGCATCGAACTGGACGCCATCCACGCCCACCTCACCGCCCTGTACGGACTGTTGGACACCCACACCGCCCGGACCACGCCCATGGCCAAGCCCGAGGGCGACCACCTGCGAGCCAGCCGGATTCGGATCTGGCAGGCCGCCGAGCACCTCCATGCCGCTTATCACGCAGCCCCTCACCCGGATACCGGCCGCCTCTCCACCCGGAAGGCGCGCCGCGCGCGGCTCCCCGAGGGAGCGCCCGAACTCACCGTGTGCCAGCGCCACCTGACCACCGCCGTCCTGGTCCGCCGCGACCACACACCGGCCGACCTTCGCGGCCCGTTCACCGGCCTCACCCGCCACTGACCGCCAGGAGCACCGCCACCATGTCGTCCCGCATCCGTGCCAGCGCCAGTCCGCTGTTCGTCCCCCGCAAGACCGACCGCCGATCCGCCCGCGCCGCGCGTGAACAGTTCGCCGCTGCCCGGGACCAAGCCCGGCACGCTTCCCGCCCCGAGATCCGCCGTACCCCCACCGGTCTCGACCCAGACCTACGGGCCGCCTTCCCCGCCGGCGGTCGCCCCGGCCCGGCCTCGGCCCGCGGCGGCAGCCTCAAGCTCCCGGCCCACCGCATGACGACCGCCACCGCCAGCGGTGCTTACCCCTTCCTCGCCGAGGGCGGCCTCGGCGCGCAAGGCATCTACATCGGCCGCGACGTCCACGCGCAAGCCGCGTTCACGTACGACCCCTTCAGCCTGTACGGGAAACTCGACGGCTTCACGAACCCGAACATCCTGCTCGCCGGAATCATCGGCATGGGCAAGTCCGCCCTCGCCAAGTCCCTTGCCGTACGCGCCATCGCCTTCGGCTACCGGATCTACGTCCCCTGTGACCCGAAGGGCGAATGGACCGTCGTCGCCGAAGCCCTCGGCGGCCACACCATCGCGCTCGGCCCCGGGCTGCCCGGCCGCCTCAACCCACTCGACGCACCCGCGAAGCCGCACGGAATCGACGAAGAGGACTGGGCCGGCGAAGTCCGCAAGCGGCGCCTGCTCCTGCTCGGCTCCCTCGCCCGCACCGTGCTGCGCCGCGACCTGCACCCCATGGAGCACACCGCACTTGACGTGGCGCTCGACCAGGTCGTGACCCACGCCGAGGCAGCGGGCACCACACCGCTGCTCGGCGACGTCGCGCACATCCTTGGCTCCCCCGAGCGACTCGACTCCGCCCTCGGCGAGCTGTCCGGACGACTCGGCCAGGCCGCCGAGGACCTCGCCCATGCCCTACGGCGGCTCGTCCACGGTGACCTGGCCGGCATGTTCGACGCGCCGTCGACCGTCCACTTCGACCCGACCGCCCCGATGCTCTCCATCGACCTGTCCCGGCTCGGCGGTACCGGCGACGACACCGCGCTCGTCCTCGCCATGACCTGTGCCTCGGCCTGGATGGAGTCCGCCCTCGCCGACCCCGCCGGCGGCCGTCGCTGGGTCATCTACGACGAGGCATGGCGCGTCATGCGGCACGTCGCCCTGCTGGAGCGGATGCAGAGCCAGTGGAAACTGTCGCGCGGCCTCGGTATCGCCAATCTGATGGTGATCCACCGCCTGTCCGACCTGCTCGCCGCGGGCGACGCCGGCTCCCGGGGACGCGCCCTCGCCGAGGGCCTTGTCACCGACTGCTCGACCCGCATCATCTACCGCCAGGAAGCCGACCAACTCGGCTCCGCCGCAGCCCTCCTGGGACTGACCGGCGTCGAGACCCAGGCCGTCTCGGCACTCACCAAGGGGCGCGGGCTGTGGAAGGTCGCGGGGCGAAGTTTCATCACCCAGCACCTCCTTCACCCGCGCGAGCGCGAGTTGTTCGACACTGATGCCCGCATGCTGGGCTGAGCCTGGATGCAGACCTCAGCTCGATATTCGCTCCGTCCCTCGCTACTGGCTCATGCAAACACCGGTCCTCTCGGACCAGCCAGTCACGAGTGGTTCTGGCACGGCGGCACTCCTGCCGGGTGCACGTCTGAGTGCCCGTCCGGGAACTGATCGTTTCGGCGGTGGGGGCAGAATCAGCGATCTCGGCCGAACGAGCAGGACCTCTTGGTAGCAACAGCAGTGTCGAAGCCGTCCGCTGCACCAAGAGGTCCTGTCATGCCGTTGTACGCCACCGCCCCTGTCGCTGTCTCGCCGCTCGGTGAATCTCGCTGCTCGTGCGTGGCCTGCCGGTTCGGCCATGGCGCCGCCCGCGCGCCCCGGCCCCGCCTCTACACCTCGGACATGACCGACGCCGAGTGGCAGGCCCTCGCCCCCCCTGCTGCCGTGGCCGGCCTGGCTGGACGGCAACGGCGGGCACCCGGAGAAGTACTGTCGCCGCCTGGTCATCGACGCGATCTGCTACGTCGCCGACAACGGCAACAAGTGGCGCAACCTGCCGGCCGACTACGGCATCCCCTGGAAGACGCTGCACGCGACCTTCACCCGCTGGGCGAAGGAGGACTTCACCATCGCCGTCCACAACGACCTGCGCGAGCAGGTCCGCCGCGCCGAGGGCCGGGAGGCCGAGCCGTCCGCGGCGATCATCGATTCGCAGTCGGTGCGGGCCGCCGAGAGCGTCGGTGCCGGCAGCCGGGGCTGGGACGCGGGCAAGAAGGTGGGAGGCCGCAAGCGCCACGTGATCGTGGACACCATCGGCATGCTGCTGGTCGTCGTGGTCACTGCCGCGAGCGTGCAGGATCGCGACGGCGCGAAGCCGGCGCTGGCCTTCCTCCGCGAGTTGTTCGAGAGGATCACCCTGATCTGGGCCGACGGCGGCTACGCGGGCAAGCTGGTGGACTGGGCCAAAGAGCAGCTCGGATACACGCTGGAGATCGTCAAACGCAGCGACGACATGACCGGCTTCGTGGTGCTCCCGCGAAGGTGGGTGGTAGAACGCACGCTGTCATGGATCTTCCAGCGGCGCCGCTGCGTGCGCGACTACGAGCGGTTACCCGAGCACCACGAGGCCATGGTCCACTGGTCGATGATCATCCTGATGAGACGTCGTCTCGCACGGGCCGACTCCCGCCCCTCCTCAAAATGATCAGTTCACGGACGGGCACTCAGGGCCGGGGTCACCAGTCGACGTGTGCGGTGATCCACCTGGCCAAGCCATCTTCGTCGTCAGCAGCGGGCAGGTCAGGACCGCAGGCGAGTGGGGTGTGGGACAGCTGCAGGTGGGTGAGATAGCCGTAGGGGCCGTTGTCAGCTGCTGGTCCGAGTACCAGGGCGTGGGTGGGGGTGCGCCAGATGTGGTGCGTCAGCGCGGGCCCGGTTACCACGGCTGCGGATGACGGAATCGTCCGCTCAGGGGCTGTGCCGAGGTGCTCGGTCACTGCCTGCGCTGCCTGTGCGAGCACGGTCTCGCAGTCTTGGTCGTTGCACGGTCTACGGCCACTCCAGCCGGGCAGCTGCTGCCAGTCGTCCATGATGTCGTACAGCCATGGTCCGTTGGTCATGCTCTCGTCGTCTGGGTCAAGGGGGTACAGCTCGCCGAACACCAGGAAGTGCCGGGCGTCTGGGTGTCCGAACGGGCTGTGGCCGTCGCTACACAGCACGTGTCCGTATCCGGTGCGGAAGGAGTCGCAGACCAGGTCAGGTTCCCAGCTCCATCCGCGTTGCTGCATCTCCGCGGCGATGACGTTGTCGTTGTCGGGAACGTGCGGCGCGGTCGGCAGGGCGACGAGCTCGGAGACGGCCGCAGCGGGCAACGGCCGGTGGGCGAGGGCGTGTACGGGGATCGGCATGCGGATCACTCTAGAAGCGGGCGACGCTGTCGAAACTCGTGAACATAGCGTCCCGGCCGCTGCGGGCTAGTCGGGGGCTTCGCACATGGGCGTGAAGATCGATAACCGGTTCGCGAAGGCACCGGAATCTCACGATGCGGACGCTGGGCCGAGGTCCGATTCTACTTCGAACCCTACGAATCCAGGCATTCGATCTTCACTCTCCCGAGTGACGTGCGGAGGATGGGGCTAGTGCCTCTCGAGCCGCTGTCGAAGTGCTCCCCATTCTTGTAGACAAAGCCACACGAAGACTCTACAAAGCGCGCCCAAGTTTGTGCACCACGACCGCTTCTCCCCCTCGCCAACTGAAGTAGACAGCCAGCACTCAACATCACGACGTCCACATGCTGTCACCGCCCGAACGACCCTGGTTACTCAACCTGATCTGGCAATCGCGCCATCACGTTCCCTGGCCTCAGCTGCTACTCCTCGCACCGATGCGAAGTCTGGTCACCTCGTAGCGCAAATCCCCGGCCCCGCCAAATGCGTCCCCGCAGCAGATCATCAACCTCCGCACTACCCCGATCTCTGTGAGGTGCGTTTCTCGTGGCGCAATCACGCCCGCACATATCCGTCGGCCACCACGACCAGCACGGCATCGTGGCCGACGCTTCCCACGAAAGCCACGTCGCCGAACATGCGCTGCGGCTGGTTGGCTTCCAGCGCGCCTGCCCGGCAGCGAGCTGCACGTCATGACCGAGCCGGAGCGCGATCCGACCCGTCGAGCCCGGCAGGCCGTGCAGTCCCTGCGGGCGGCGAAGTTCGACGTGTCCGCCGACGCCGCGTACGACCTCGCCCCGTACACCCGTCTCAACCCCAACCGCAGGCTCCTGGATCAGCTGGAGCACAAGCCGGAAGCGGCCAACGCGCAAGCGCCCCCGCATCTCGCGGACCAGGCTTTCGCCTCCGCCCGCGCATTGGACGCCGATATCCGCGCCGCCCGAATCGTCATCCACGATCAACTGCGCGACCCCGAGAGCACCCTGCGTGCGGTCGGCACCGATATGCGTACGCACGAGGGTGTCCTCCTATACGGCGAGGGTGACTTCCGGTATGTCGAGACCCGGCTGGACGACACTGCCCTCGCTCTCGACGCCTTTTCCTACGTCCGCGGCAACGGGCGCTCAGAACCGACACCGACTGCGGTGAGCCGCCGGGCACAGGCCGCCACCGACGTCTCACCGGCCCGCGCCGGAGCTTCTCCGCCGCAGCGACCTGCCGCCGAAATCGGCTACAGGACGGCTCCTGCCGCTCCGCAGCCTGCTCGCGCTCGATAGTCCCCCCGCGCCGAAGGAGCCACATTCGATGCACCGACAATTCCACCCCGACGTCGCCTTCGGAGTTCACCCTGACCTCGGCATCGCAGCGGCCGTCGCCGATGACCGACCCTTCTTGGACGAGGTCCTCCGCAACCACCACTTCCTCTACAGCCAGGATCTCGGCATCTACCTCCTGCCGGGTGACACCCCGTACAACACAGCGGTCCGTACGGTCACCAGCGCCACCCGCGAGTTCCAGGACTCCGGCCTGTCGGTAGCCGCCGATCCCCGCATCATGCTGCCCCCACCCGTTCCCACGCCCGATGGCGTACCAGTACGGGAGACCGTCCCCGGTCAGTCGCTGACCGCCCTGACCAGCGAACTGCACGAGTTGCGCCGCTCGGCCGATGTCGCCGACTTGCTGGATCAGATCCTCGACGAGCACCACGGAACCGTCAGTGACCTGGAGGAGTTCATCGACACCGCTGCCGCCTGGTGCGACCGATTGGAGTCTCCCAACGGCCACGAGTTGGGGCAGCGGCTGCGCACGATCGCGCACCATGTCGCTTTCCTCGGCGACCAGCTCGCCGACGCCCAACTCGACCTGTCGGTCATGGCAGATCTGACGCCGGACGGTGCCTCGCTTCTGGCCGAGGTGCCTCTTCCGGCCCGGTACGACGTCCTCCCGGTCACCCGCGCTGCTCGTGCTCGCGCGGCCGTGGCGTCCTCCCCGCACCGCCAGGCCGACGCGGTGCCAAGCCCGAAGGCACCACGTGCGCCCCAAATGACCCCGCCCGGCACCAGCCATGCGCGCTGACCTCTCCCCCCAAATCCTCGAAGGAGACCGACTCATGGCCGTCAAAAAGCTCTGGTCCATCGACCACGCCTGCGAGCACACCGCCGAAGCTGACCTCTCCGACCGTCCGGCTGACCAGCGTGCCGGCTACGCACGTTGGCTCACCGGACGTAACTGCACCGCTTGCTGGCAGGCCGCCCGTGACGAGGACGCCGAAGCGAAGGCTGAGTGGCTGGAGAAGAAGAGGTCCGCCGAGCAGGCCGTGGCCGAGGAATGGTCCGAGCGGTACGGCATGCCCGCGCTGGACGGCACCGAACGCGCGGTCGCCTGGGGCAACCGCTGCCGCCGCCAGCTCGTTTCCGCCGCCTACACCGCTCTCCTCCTCGAAGGCACCACCAGCGAGTCCGAGTGGGAAGCCATCGAGGACGCCGCGCGGCCCCTCACCCGCGCCGGGTGGTGGATCGATCAGCGCGACGCCGACCCGGCCGACCTGCCCGAGCTGCTGGAAGCGGCCACCGATGGCGACCGGCCGACCGAGAACCCGCACTTCTAGAGGAGGGCTGCCATGGGTACTCCCCACACCGCCGACGCCGATAGGAGCCCCGTCGTGATCGCCAGAAGAACGCGCCACCCCGTCGTCTTGACCCGTGTCGCGCACCCTTGGAACTCGCCTTGCCATCTGCACGTACCAGCGCGCCCTCGTCCACCACCGGCACCGACCTCCTTCTCTCCCTGCTCCTGGCCATCGCCGGCTTCGGCATCGGTGGCGGGTCTCTGGCCTGGCTATTCGGCAATCTCGCCAACACCCTCGCCGGATCGGACCCTTGGGCGGGCTATCAGCCCACCACCGCTCTCCTGCACCCCGATGAGATCTGGCCGCACCTCCCGCAGCCCGCCGTCGTCGCCGGCTGCTACGTGTTACCCGCCCTCGTTCTCCTGGCCGTCGCCTTGCTCGGCGCGAACGTGTGGCTGCGGCTGCGCGGCAATCCGAAGGGGCTCGCCGACCAGCGCGATCTGGCCGCCCTGCTTCCGAAGGAGATCGCTGCCAAGGCGATCGACCTCCGCCCCAGCTTGCAGGGAAGCAAGCCCAAAGAGGTCGAGCCGGACGACCGGGGTGTCCTCCTCGGCACCCTGAATCCGGGCAGCACCGAGGTCCGCTCCTCCTGGGAGGACGTTCTCCTCGCCATCATGGCCCCCCGGTCCGGAAAGACCTCCGGACTGGCGATCCCCGCGATCCTGCGCGCTCCCGGACCTGTCCTGCTGACCTCCAACAAGGCGGCGCGTGATGCCTTCACCGCGACCCTCGACGCCCGCGCCGGTGTAGGCACCGTCTGGACGCTGGACCCGCAACAGATCGCACACGCCCCGCGCACGATGTGGTGGGACATCCTCGCCGACGCCCACGACCTCACCGGAGCCCGGCGGCTCGCCGGGCACTTCGTCACCGCCTCCGTGAACGAGTCGAGCGCGGGCGACTTCTGGTCCACGGCCGCCGCCAACACACTCACCGCGTTGTTCCTCGCCGCCGCCCGGGGTGGCCGCGCGATCACCGATGTGCTCGCCTGGCTCGCCTCCCCCGCCGACCGCAGCCCCATCGACCTGCTCCAGGACGCCGGGCTCGACGCCGTCGCCGCCCAGCTGCAGGGCACCGTTGTCGGCGCGGTGGAGACGCGGGACGGCATCTTCGAGACGGCGCGGCAGTTCGCCAGCTGCCTCCTCGACCCCCGCATCGCCCTGTGGGTGACCCCGCCCAAGGGCTCGGAGAAGGTACGGGAGTTCAAGCCCGAAGAGTTCGCGACCAGCAAGGACACGCTGTTCCTGCTGTCGAAGGACGGCGGCGGCTCGGCCTCGGCGATCATCGCCGCAGCAGCCGACGCCGTGATGCGGACGGCCGTCATCCAGGCCGAGCGCGACGGTGGCCGGCTCGACGCCCCGCTGCTCGCGATCCTCGACGAGGCCGCCAACGTGTGCAAGATCGCCGACCTTCCGGACCTCTACTCGCACCTGGGCTCCCGGGGCGTCATCCCGATCACCATCCTCCAGTCCTACCGGCAGGGTGTACGGGTCTGGGGCGAAGCCGGCATGGACGCCCTGTGGTCCGCCGCGACGATCAAGCTGATCGGCTCCGGCATCGACGACGCGGATTTCGCGGACAAGCTCTCGCGCCTCGTCGGCGATCACGACGTACGGACGGTCTCGGTCTCCACCAGCGAGTCCGGCAAGTCGACGTCGGTCTCGACGCGCCAGGAGCGTGTGCTGCCCACCGATGCCATCCGAGCGCTGCCGAAGGGGACCGCGCTTCTGCTGGCGACCGGTATCCGGCCCGCGCTGCTCGACCTCAAGCCCTGGTACAAGGAGCCGGACGCCGACCGGCTCAGTGCCGCCTCCGCCCAGGCGACCGAGGCGATCACCGTGCGCGCTCTCGCCAAGACTCTGCGCCAGGACGGCCCCGGACCTGCGGCATGACCAGGCCGTTGTTGTACAAATCCCGGCGAGACGGCCGCGAGTCGGCTTCCGACTCCGGCCGCGCACCGAGCGCCCTCGCTGTCGCCGTTCTCCTCCCTTGCCCTCACCTCTCCTTGAGGAGCCCCATGCCCCACCCCTCTCCTTCGTTCGCTGCTGTCCGCGCCTCCGAGCGGCTTGCCGGCACACCCGTCGTACGACGGGGCACCGACTGGTGGCTCGACACCCCGACCGGCTCCGTCCTCGCCTCGGACCCGGCCTTCACCCGCGAACTGGATCGCTTCGCCGCTGACATGGCGGCTGCCAACCAGACCGTCTCCGAGCTCTGCGCCCAGCCCAAGACGCACCGGAAGGCTCGCCGGTGAATCCGCTCGTACGGGCTGAGCAGGCCGTTTTGGGTGCGGTCTTCCTGGACCCCAGCCAGCTCGACCACCTCTCTTCCTGGCTACGGCCGAACCACTTCCACCGACCGGCGCACGCGGCCACCTACGCCGCGATGCTCAAGTTCCGAGCCGCCGGCCACCCCACCACTGCCGCACAGAACGGTGACCCCGTCCCGTTGTCCTGGATAACCGACACAGTCGCCGAGGCCAGCGCTCACACCCGAGGGCTCACCCCCTCGTACGCCCACTCCCTCGTGTCCGCCTGCCCCCGGCCCGAACATGCCCCGATCTACGGACGGATGGTCCTGGAAGGCGCCATCCACCGCAGCGTCGCCCAGCACGCCACCCGGCTGCACCAAGCGGCTCGCGCCGATGCGATCCGCGGCGGCGTAGAGGAAACGATCCACCACGCCGAAGTCCTGTCCGATGTACTGGCCGATCTCGCCCACCGCTGGGGAACCGCGCCCAGGGCGGTGGCTCCCCAAACGCCTGCCACCTCGTCCGCCGCTCCTCCACAGCCGGTAGACGAACGGCTCCTCGCGGACGAAGAGTTCCTTCTGGCCTGCCTGAGCGCGCGTCCTCACCAGCTGAGCGACTTGGTGGGCTGGCTCCACCCCGGCGATTTCGCCGATGCCGGCCACCAACAGCTCTACCGGTCCCTGGGCGCCCTGCATCACCGAGGCGAGCCCATCGATCAGATGACCGTGCTGTGGGAGGCGCAGCGTCGGGGCGCTCTCGCTGACCGGACGCTCGATGCCGAACACGTGCTGCGGATCTGCGATCCATCAGCATTCGCGGGGGCGGCGGAGCACTTCGGAGAACAGGTGGTCCAAGCCTCGCTCGTACGCACCGCAGCCGACTCGGCCCGGCAGGTGCGGGCGCTGGCCGACGACGAGTCCTTGGCCCCAGGACGGCTGATCAGCCATGCCCTCCACGCGCTGGGCCCACTCGACGATGTCCGCCGCCGCTGGCGCATCGGCAACGGGAGCGAACCTGCGCCGCTCCGTACGGCGAACGACGCAGCCGCCCCACCACCCACTGCACGTATCGACGCCGCACGCTCCCGCAGCCGGCAGCCCCGTCCTGTTTCCGCGCAGACCACGGCTACGGCCGCTGGCTCCCGCTCCGCCGCCCCAGACCGCTTGCACCGACGGAGTTCGTCATGAGTGTTGGACGCATATCCCACGAGGCGCATGAGCTGTACGCAGCCGCCCAGGAGTTCGATGATCTGCGCGACGGCATCATCGTCCCTGACACGCCTGGTGACCTCCCCGATCTCGTCACCGGGTCCAAGCAGCTCGCCGAGCTGAGCGGTCTGTTCAAGGATCTGTCGGACGAGGTTCTGTTCCGCGCCGTCGCCGAAGATCCCGGAATGGATCTCGGCCCGGTCGTCTACGCGTACACCTCGGCGTCGGTACCTGCCGGGCGGGCCACGGAGCACTTCACCGAGGCGTACGCACAGCTCGGCTTCCTGCACCAGTTCGCCGAAGCCCGCGATACGCCCGACCTCCGTGACGCCCGTGAGGCCGCGTTCGGCGTCGTCCAGGAGCGTCTGGAGATCGTCCGCCAGGAACTGGGCGAAGCCAGCAGTACCCTCCGGGGCTCGGCGGATCGCCTGGACAGCAGTCCGCCGTACGTCGCCGCTGCGCTGAGCCGTTCGGCGCGGTCAGCCAATGCGGTGTACCGCCTACCTCCAAAAGCGCTGGCCACCGGTCCGATGCAGCTCGCTTACAACCCTTCGTCTCGCCATGCCCGCTGACCCGATGGCGTCGGTGCCCCACCCCTTGATCGGCAGTCTCTGCTCGGGGTACGGCGGCCTGGACCTGGGTGTCCAGGCCGCTCTCGGCGGCACCCTGGCCTGGCACGCCGACATCAACCCGGGCCCTGCCCGCATCCTGTCCCGGCATTGGCCGGGAGTGCCGAATCTCGGCGATATATCCGCTGTGAACTGGGCCGATGTCCCCCGGGTGTGCGTGCTGACCGCCGGGTTCCCTTGTCAGGATGTGTCCGTTGCCGGTCGTCGCGCTGGACTGGCCGATGGCACCCGTTCCGGCTTGTGGCATCACGTCGCCCGTGCTGTTGAGGCCCTCAACCCGTGTCTGGTAGTGATCGAGAATGTCCGGGGTCTCCTCTCCTCTCCCGCGGGTTCCCCTGGCGACGTGGAATTCTGCCCGTGGTGTCTGGGAGACACCGCAGGTCAGCCTGCTGTGCGAGCACTCGGTGCCGTACTCGGTTCCCTGGCCGACCTCCGGTTCGATGCACGGTGGTGCGTGCTTCGCGCCTCTGCGGTCGGAGCCCCGCACCGCCGGGAGCGAGCCTTTCTCGCAGCCTGGCCGTCCGGGAGGTTCGGCTCTGCTCAAAACGCCGACGAGCAACCTCGCCGTGAACGGCGGCAGCCAGCACCCGGCGAAGCGGAAGAGCGGGGGCCACGGACCGAATCTGGCGGACGAGGTCGAATGGCTGCTGCCGACGCCCAAGGCATCCGACGGGATCAAGGGGTCACCGAACCAGCGTCACGGCAACGGCGACTTGACCCTGCCATCGGCGGCAGCCCGGTTGCTGCCCACTCCCCGGGCCAGCGACACGGGCACACCTGGGCGCCAAGCGGGGAGGGGCTTCCGGCCGCCACTGTCGGCGGTGGTGCTGCCGCTGTTCTCCGAGCCGATGCCGGCGGAGGAAGCCTCGGCCTCTGGGGACCGTACGCCGCCGCCGTCACCCGATGGGAGATGGCCACTCGTCCGGCACCGCGGCCGACCGACGATGCGGGCCGCCTGAGCCCTGCTTTCGTGGAGTGGATGCAGGGCCTCGAACACGGCTGGGTGACCGGCACTGCCGGGCTGGGACGACCCGCACAACTGACGGCTCTCGGCAACGGCGTCGTGCCCCAACAGGCGGCACGTGCCCTGGAGATCCTCGCTCCTCCGATCGCCCGCTGCCCGCACCGCAGGGCCCTTTGAGGGGCGCTTTCTACACCCGATTTCCGGCAGGGCCAAACCCGCTTTCCTCCGGAACCTCGGTACCTCAACCACCCGAACCTGCGGAAGAGGTAGCCATGTCCGAACCCGCTCACGATGGCGACGAGTCGGTGCGTATACCCGATCACGACCTGGATGACCTCGTGTCCACGGTCACGCGTCTGGTCACGGAAAGCCGTAAGCAAGCCGAGACGCTCTCCCGACTCACCGACACTCAGCCGACCGAAGAGGACGAGGAGCCCGCGGAAGCCACATCCGATTCGGCGGCGGCGCCGACCGGTGACGAGGCCGCCGGTGGGCAGGCGGCCGAGGACCACGGTCCGTCGTCCATCTTCATCCTGGCGCTCGACGGCAAAACATACGCCGAGGAGCTGGCCGCGCTCACCGACTGGGTGCACGATCTCCTGCTGCCCGTCTACGGTCGGGAGATCGCCAGCGGCCGACCGTGGTGTCAGCAGTGGCAGAAGCATCCCGAGGCCGTAGCCCGCTTGCACGCCCTCTGGCTGGCCTGGCAGCAGCTCACGGATGTGGAGGCAGGCCTCACAGGTCCCTCAACGTGGCAGCGCGATCACCTCGACCCGGCCTGGATGCAACTCCGCACACCCGATGGCCCGTTCGGCGCGTGCACCACCAGCCCTGCCCGCCCGAACCATCGCCTTCTGGCCTCGCCCGATCCTGCCGGAGCCTGAGATGGCGAACAACTACGAGCCCTCGTCGCCGGACTACCGGCTGTACGGATTCCGTGCCGCTGACGAGCGAGTCGAGGACGACTTCGGCTCGGTCGCGATCTCGGACGACACGTTCGTGACCCTGGCCGAGCACCACACCGGTGACGGCCGCGACAGCTACATGCTGCTGTACGACGGATCGGCGATCTGGGGAATCCCGGGTGCCCCGTCGTACGTCTCGCTGCACATCACCCGCGACCTCGAACAGCGGACCTTCTGCTTCGACCAGGGCACGCACCCCGTCGTACCGCTGGCCCAGAACTGCCTGATCCGGCGGGGCTGTCCACCGGACGCCATCGAACTGTCCAACGACGAGGGGCCAAGGGCCGCTGACGCCCTCACAGCCCAGATCGAGGCTCGACTCAAAACCAACCCGGACAACCGGTACGAGGTCCTCCACCACTACACCGACGACCCCGGCATCTTCGACTTCGGCATCGAGACCCGGACGCTCACGTACGACAGCCACCCCGGCTCCGCAAGCGCCCCGTACCGCCTGTTCCTCGAAGAAGTCGCCAAGGACATGGCCTCCTACACCGTGCGAGAGGGAGTGTTCACCAGCGCCGAGGCGGCGGACCACTGGATCTTCCAGCGCGAGACCCCGTTGCCTCTGGCTCCGCCGCCCGTCTCCACAGTCAACCAGCGGGCCGAAGCAGCCCGCGCCCGCTCGACGGTCACCGCTGCCGGCCTCGCCGTGCCCCCTGCACCGGTGACCGCGCCCCGACCGTCGGCCGCAGACCCGTCCCGACCTCGCCGAAGCGCACCGTGAGCGCGGCCCGCTACGCCTTCGCGGCACACCCCGAAGCCCTGGCCGACTTGCGTGCGGTCCCCGACCAGATCCGTGACCTGGCACTGCTGGAACTCCAGCACCTCGTGCACGGCAATGAGCGTGGTGCCGCGATGCAGCGCGAACTCGCTGGCTGTCACAAGGTGTACGTCGATCCCGAGACCAAGTGGCGGCTCGTCATTCAGTACCGGGATGCTCCCGACTCCTCGCAGTACAACCGGGAGATCTTCCTCTTGGCCGTGGGAGAACGCCGCGACAACGCCGCTTATCGGAGCGCATCACGGCGGCTGAAGCAGCAACCATCTGCACAGCTCCCGAGCGACAACCGGGTGAGCCAGCGTGCGCAGGCGGCCCGAGCCCGTTCACCGCACGTACGCGGCTGTGCCCAGCCCGTGCAGTTCCAGCAGCCCCCATCCGCTGGGGCTCCTGTGGCCGGCACCCGCCGATCGCGCTCTTGAGCCAGTGCAGCCCCACCCACTCTGGACTCCCGGCTCGCCGACTGCACCGCTCGGTTCGCCGGAGCGATCTTCCCTCTTCAGCAAACGCCGAGCGCGACTCGGGCAGCGGCGGCCGTACGACGAACACCTTCCGCGTCCCCCGACCTGTTCTCGCACACCCCGGCTCCCAGCACCGGGTGCCGGACTCCCCGACCGCGGTGTCCCACCCTTCGCGAGCGCCGTGATCGCGTTGCCCGTCGCCAGACCCTCCGCCTGTCATGGCGCCCGTACGGCTACGCACAACCGCAGACGAGCCGCAACGGGTGCCCACGATCCGTCACCCTCCGGAGGCAATTCCGCATGCCGAGCATCGCCCCGTACGCCCTTGAACCGGGCGCAGAAGTCCTCGCCGGCCCCGTCTACCTGGCTGGCGCCGGCGACAGCCGAGTCATCGCGGTTCCCCTTGATCGCGCCGAGGGATGGACCAAGACCGTCGCCTTCGGCACCGACACCTACTACACCAGCCCCTGCCAACGCGTCCGGATCGCAAACGCGTTGGAGAGCCACTACGGCGGCTGGACCATCGCCTTCGCCGAGGACCCCCTCGGCGTCCCCGACTGGATCACGACCTTCGACCGGAACACCCCCGCCGAGGCCATCGCAGCATTCACCGGGACGCTCGTGGAAGGTCTGGAGACAGGCTCCGCCGACTGCCGGCGCGGCGGCAAGCAGTACACCGGCGACAGCCCGGCCGCGCTGCTCGCCGAGCGTGGTTGGGAAGCGCTCCCCGGCGCACGGCCGCACCACCGACAGGTTTCCCCCGACGGCCGGGCGGCGTACCGAATCCGCTCCGGTCGCGTCCACGAATTCGACGAGCTGCTGGACCCGGAGAAGTCGATGTGGCGGATGTCCGCCGGCCTTGATCCGCTCAACACATCCGCCTGGCAGGCGTACTTCAGCAGCGCTACCCCCACGCACCTCATCGCTGCCTCGGCCGCCGTGCTGGCCGACCCGACGCCCGTGACTCGGCAAGCCCACTGGATTCCGGAGCGCCATCGTCTCCTCGTCAATGTCCAGCTCCCGAGCACCGAGCAGCCGGCTTCACGCCCGTCTGCGGCTCTGGCCCGCAGCTCCTTCGCGGAGAAGGCCTCCGCGACCCGGCAACCGTCGGCAGCGCACACGACCGCGCCCGTCCTCTCCACCGCGTCGCGCCGACAGCGCTGACGACCCCATCCGCACGGAGGTACGCCATGCCCGCCCCCGACGGTGACATCTACGTGTCTCCGGTGTACCTGGCCGGTTCCACACACACCGGCGATCCGGCTCTCCAGCCGCTCCTCGACCAGGACTTCCGCCTCCACCGCGACGACCTGGGGAACGTCTACGTCTCCTCGCCCGAGCAGCACATCCGCCTGGGCTACCTCCCCGAAGGCGAAGACTCCACTCTGTGGAAGATCGCTGTGCACTCCGACCCGTTCGGCCCGCCACGCTGGGTCGCCACCTTCGACAACGCCACGCCCACCGAACTGGTGGCCGTCTTCACCACCGCCCTCGCCCAGGACTACCAACGGGGCCACGACACCTACCTGTACGGGAACACCAGCAGGGCGACCGGCTTCCAGCCGCTGATCGACGCCGGCTGGCAGACGGGCAAGACACCTCACGTGAGCGTCTCCACACCGCCCGACGGCCTCGCCGAACTAGCCTACGCAAACGGCTCGTTGGACCATCAGTCGGAACTGTCCGGCGACGGAGAACGCTGGATCGCCTGGGGCGGACGCGACGGGTACGGCTCCCGCTGGTGGGCCTCGTTCACCACGCACACCCCCGCGCATCTGATCGCCGCCACAATGACCGCGCTTGCGGACCCCACTCCGGTCGCCCGGTGCGAGTCCGAAGTACCCAATCGGAACCGCGGGGCAGCCCGCGTCACCCCCGTCGAACCCCCAGTACCCACGCCGCTCGACGTCCGACGGGCTTCCGCAGCCCGGTCGCGGTCAACCACTCCCCGCCCGTTTTCCGCCTCACCAGCAACTCCAGCACAGCGCCCGGGAGCCTGCCTGTCCCTGCCCTCGTCGCGACGTCGTTGATCCGCCCCACGCCTGCCGCGAAGGACACTGCCACGGGCCAGTCAACTCCCGTAACACCTGCGATATCCAGCTCAATACAACTCCAGAGTTCCGGGCAGCCGGCCACCGATGATGACTTCACCAACCACTTATACGAGGCCACACAGACCCTCCTCAAATGCTGGGGGCCGGCTCGATCTCCAACTGCCCTTGAGGGAAGGCTCCACTGGATGGGGGCAGCCATGAGAAGTACAGCAAGCGGTCGAATGTCACTGCCAAGGACGTCGGCGGGTGGGGAACCGTGGCTACGAGGCGCTTCCCACCTTTCGGCATCGGTGATCTATTGGTCGATGACCGATGTCATGCCCCGCCGTCTCACAGCCACGGCCACACCGACCTGACGAGATCCGTCGGCTACCGGCGCACGGACGCAGACGAGCGGGGTTACGGATGCGGGAACTGCTGGCCAGGATCGAGGCACGCCAGGCAGCGGCGCGTGAGGAGGCCGACCGTCTGCGTGAGCAGATCACGCGGCTCACCGGGCAGCTGGCCGCCACCAAACGGACGCTGGGACGCCTCGACATCACCCGCGAGCCGCTCCTGGAGATCGCGGAGGAGACCGACACCAGCAGCCCGGGACCTCTCCCATCCGCATACCGGCAGATCCTTGCCCTGTTCGGCCTCTTCACTATGCCGCGACCGGCACCCCGTCCCCGGCAACGCCCCCTGAGAACCGCGCGCGCTGCACACATTGAACTCGCAGCCTGCGCGTGCGGACGCGAGATTGGCGACCGGAGCGTGGCGCGTGGGCAGGGGGGTGGACGGGGCTCGCGCTCGCCGGGCTGCCGGATGGGACGGCCTCGCCCAGTCGTCCCATCCAACCTCGGTCGTCGGCTCAGCCCTTGTCGACCTTGATGACAACCGTGCTGCACACCTTGTCGGCGAAAGTGCCGGCGCTACCTGGTTCGCGTACACATGCATCTCGACTGCCTCCGCATCCAGCCGCGCCGCATCGCGGAAGAACGCCGGGTACTGGGCCGGCGCCACTCCCTCCTTCATCTCCACGAGGACGCCGTGTGCCCCCAGGGGCCTCGTTCGCCGTGTCGATGAGCTGGGGGGCGGAATCCGCCCCCCAGCTCGAAGGAGGCGATCGTCGACGGCGAGTATCCGGTTCCGGCCGGGGCTGCGCGGCCCAGCCTTCCCGGGCGCGCCCTCGCCGATATTGGGCAGACGCGCCGGGAAGGGCCACAAAGCGGCGACCTATGCTCCACTTATGCACCTTTCGCTCAAATTATCCTCAGATTCATTGCGCCCTGCGATCACCCTGGAAATGATCAGGTTGTACGTCGAACAGGCGTACCGCTCCTGCTGGTTAGCGGGACCATCCCCATACCTGAGAGAGGCCTTTCCATAGTGCTGCTCGCATCACGCCCCGCGCTGCGCCGCTTATCCGTAGCCGTCGCGGCGATGGCCGCCGCATCGGTCTTCACGACCACGGCCGCCGCCGCCCACGCCAACCCCGCACCTGCACCCGTCGCAGCGACATCCAACGTGACCCTGTCCGCAGACGACGAACTGCCGCCTCTCACTCCCGAGGAAGAGAAGCGGGCAGTGGACGCTGCCAGGGAGATTGCCGAACTCGGGCTCACCGAGGACGAGATATCCGCCGCTCTGGAAGCGTCCATTAGCTACCCCGCCGTCACCGACGGGCTCCGCGATCGACTGGCCGAACTGCCTGGCAGACCCACGGCCGAACAGACCGCACAGGCGATGTACCCGGGTGACGCAGACGCCCAGGCGGCGATCCTGCCGACCCTGGCCGACGAAGGGGCGCGCAGCTCCGCCCTGTTGATGCTCGGCGAGAGCACCGGCGTTACGAACCCGCAGGCTCAGTTCGGCTGGTGGGACGAAACCGTGTACCTCGCCAAGTGCGGTGCCGCGGTCGGCCTGTTCTTGCTCAACTTCGTTCCGGCCGGAGCCAGTGTCAAGGCTGTGCGCGCCTTCAGGCTCATCAAGGGCTACGGCGCAAAGAAGGCCGCCTCGATCATCTGGCGGTTCGTACGGGGCAAGAACACAACGTCAAAGGAACGTCGTCTCGTCACGGCCCTGTTCGGGGTTTCCGCGCTCTCCGCAGCCTGCAAGCGATAAGGGGAACGGATATGCCTCCCGTGGCTGAAGTCCTGGCCGTGGCCGTCCTCGCGGCCGAAATCGTGCTGATGTTCGCGGCCTGGCGGTCCGCGTCGCGGCGGGTGGTCGCCCATTCCCGCAAGCAGGGGCCCAGGCCCGGTGTTAACGACCATCCCGGCCAGGCCAGTGCCGTAATGCTGGGCGTCGCCGCCCTGGCCACCACTGCGGGGGCGGCGATCCGCCTCGGCTCCTGGGACGTGACCTTTGCGAACCTGTCACAATTGCTGCTCTTCGGCGTCATCGCCGGGGGAATGGCTGGTCACTCGCTAGTGCTGCTGATCACCCGGGGACAGTCCGAGGCCGACCAGCCTCGATGGACGTTCCCCGCCGCCGCCGCTGTCGCCGTCATTGGCGGTGCCGTCTCAAGCGGGTGGGTCCTCACCTGAGCCGCGTCTCCGGCGACTCCCGCGAACGGCAGTCGAGCGAACTCCCCCAGATTCGACCGTCCGGGGGAGTTCCGGGTGCCGCGCGCCGTCGCTCCGGAGGACACGACCATCGTGGCCGCCGATACGTCCAGCGCACTCGTCCACGACGACGAGAGGCCGCCCGGGGACCGGACGCCGGGGTGCGGCGGGACGGCACGGGCGAGAGGCGGATGATGGAATCTCACGCCTGGTCAACGTCGGGTGCGAGCCCACCAACTGGGCCAGCTCCTCCACGCTCAGCTCGATCCGTCTGCTGTCGGCCATCCTCACCCGGCCCAGGTAAGCAGCCTCGACATCGTCGACGGCTTCGTTGTATGTACGGATCTCTTCGCTGCGCAAGCGGGTTCTCTCCCCCTTCGTCCTCGTGACCGGTCGTTCTGGCCACGCATGAGATAGCCGTCTGTGCCAGCCGATTCATTCCTGTTCCTTGCCCTACCCGCTCCCAACGAGGAGCAGGTAGGGCTCCAGTTCGCCCACGGCAGACGCGCATCGTCGGCAATGGACTGGAGAGATCGTCTTGGACCATGTCAACGTACGGGTGCCGGGAAAACCGCAGCTCAACGGAAGGTTTCCCTCGTGACGATCACCGTCCACGCCCCACTCAACACCCCCAGCAATCTCCAGCATGCCGACGGCGCGCTCGGCCCCTCGCCGGAGCACGCGCATACAACGGGCGGCACTCCGCTCGCCGAAGGCTGCCTCGGCCGGTATCGGTTCATCGCGACCTGGAGCTGCGATCAGTGGGCAAGCGACCCCGCCCCCACCAAGTCGTACGCCGCCGAACAGGACAAGCGACACCGTGCCAGTAGCGCCAGGCGGAAGGTCACTACGCCCTGCCAGATACCACGCCGCGCTGCGCGAGCTGCTCCACCTGGACGCCAGGCGCTGAATCGAGCCTCGTCTCTCCGCCCGTTCCATCGCACCGAACACTCCTCGACCAGGAGGCTCCATTGTCGAATCACCTCACCGTAGGCCAGCTCGTCCGCCAGCTCCAGACCGTCGACCCTGACCTTCCTACGTACCTCGCCGTCAACCCGGACTGGCCCCAGTCCCACTACGTCGGCCGGGTCGTCGTAGGCCGTGGAACGAACGGACTGGCCGTCTACATCGCCGAAGACGGCCAGGAGGACGTGCTGCCGCCCGTGGTCCGCACGGAGCTGAACTGGGGCGCTGTATGACGAGCGTTCCCAACCCGGATCCATCCGTCTTCCTGCGCGAGCTGGTCATCCCACCGATGCGCAAGGGCGTGCGGGGAGCGCTCGTCCGCAAATTATCCGCTATCCCGGGGGACGCCCTCAAGTAGCCCACGGGGAGCTTCCTGCGGCTGATCCCTGCCTTGGGGACCATTCTTGCCGGCCCGACCCGCGCGTACAGGCACGGGTCCGTCGCTCTAGCCGGTGACTTCGCACATGGGGTTTTAGGTCTCCAGCCAGCGGGGTCGGGTTTCGTCGATGCCGAGGAGTTCGAGCAGGTGTGCTTGGACTCCTCGGCTGACGAGGATGACGGGTGGGTCGGTGGCGGTGCCGGGGCGGAGCATGAGGCCGTCGAGGTGGTAGAGGATCATGCGGCCGGTGGGTCGGACCTTGCGGTTGTCGGGGTAGAGGCCGGCCATGGTCTGCTCGGGGCCCAGGGCCTGGCGGACCTGGCGTTCGATCAGGCAGTAGACCAGCAGGGCCAGGCAGATCACGGTGATCAAGGCCGTGATGCGGCGGTTGTGCTCCAGGAACAGCGGCGCGACGGCCAGGGGGCCTTTGAACTCGCCGTAGCGGCGTTCGACCACTCCCTGGCCTTTGTAGCGCCGGAAGACCTCGGCCGTGTCGGCCTGCTCCGGAGTCAGAGCGGTGACCAGGGAGTACCAGCCGTCGGCGGCGGCTTCGGCGGCCAGGACGTCCTCGTCGAAGTGCCAGGCCAGAGTGGGTTTCCCGTCGGGGCCGGCGGTGACGGTGGTACGCAGGCAGCTGGCGACCCGGCGGGACTTGGTGATCACCCCGATCCGGGCCTGGACCTTCTCGGCGGTGGTGTAGTACCGGCCGCCGGCCGAGTTCTGCAGTTTCTCCAGATCCTCGGTGGCTCTGGCCAGACGCTTGGCGCGTGCTTTGCGCTGGCCCTCCGCGTTGCCGGTGGAGTGGACCAGGATCCGGCGCGGGTGGTGGACCGGGTCGCGCTTGCGTGGTCCTGCCATGGCGTGGACGTCTTCCAGGACCCGGTAGGACTCGCGCTGGTCGGCGGGGGTCTCCCGCTCGCGGTCGCGGTCGTTGACGTAGTCGACCAGCTCGGCGGCCCCGAGGTCGGCAGTGGCGTAGAAGCCGGCTTTGACCTGGGCCGCGGGTATGGGGGCGACGAATCCGACCCGGGCGTCGAGCAGGGCGGTGATATTCGGGTCGGACACCAGTTTGGAGTCCGCGACGAGCAGGAAGTCCTTGCGGTCGGCGATCTTCCGCAGGGCCTTCATCGCGCCGACGACCTGGGCGACCTCGCCCGCTCCGCCGTCGTAGGCACGGTGGAAGACGGGGATGCCACCGTCGCGGGTGACGGCCAGTCCGGCCTGGATCTGCTTCAGATCGACCCGCCGGTCCTTTGGGTGACCGTATCTGACCTGCGCGTACTCCTCTTCCTGGTCCGGGTAGGCGCCGAACATGGAGATCGACGTCATGTCCCAGTGGATCTGAGCGGTATCGATGCCGAACTCCGCGATGGCCTGCGCGCCGACCGAGCCGGTGATCTCCTCCAGGCGCGGGGCGATCGCGTCCAGAGCGCGGGCGATACGGTCGTCGTTGAGCAGGTCCGGCTCGATGCCGAAGACCTCCCCGACAGCCCACTTCCGCGCCCAGTCCTCCACCCGCACCATCGAGGTCGGCGAGGACAGCCGGTTGGCGACCAGCGCCTCAACGACCTGCCCGTGCGTCAGATGAGCCACCTCACGGACAGGACACAGCTCGTCGATGATCCCGGCCACGTCCAGCCGGCGCAGAAACTCGGCAGAGGCAGGCAGAGCGCCCAGACGCCTCTCCACCACAGGCGCCAACTCCACCGACATGCGGGGGCGCTGGACCCGGGAACGACGCGAACGAGATATCGGCACGCCCAGAACAACGACCCACACCCACCGAAGTACCGGCCAACTCATCAGTTCATCCGATTCAGCTATGTGCGGAGGATCGGTCTAGCCGAACGTGGCGACCAGCAGCGCCGCGGCCACCGTCGCGGCGGCGAGCACGACCATCACGGCCCGCCCGCCCTTGCTGGTCCGGCGGTCTTCCGGCGACCGTGGCGCCGGCCGCACGCACGAGTCCGGCGGCCTGGGCCCGGGAGTGTCGAGCCAGTAGGCGCCCTGGCGAGGCCGCGTACCGCACGGCATCGTGAGGGGGAATGTCCATAGCAAAGCAACGAGCCCCCGCTCTGGGCGAAACAACCGAAACCCGTGCCCCCGACGGGCAGTTGCCCTCGATGGTGCCGGGCAGGCACGGAGGAACCACTCGGGAGCCTCGGGCGCCGTGCCTGCCAGGGGTACTCCCGCACCCCGTGGGCGGCACCGAGGGAGTGTGTCCCGCACGGCGCAGGGGAGCCATCCGGCAGGGCGCACACCCGGCCGGAAGGTCGTGAAACGTCCCGCTGCCTCTGCGTCACCGGTGTGACGCACGGCGATTCTCATAAATTGGGGGCCGTTGATGAGAGCCACCCAACGTCATGTCCCGTCTCTACCTGGCCCGAAGCCGGGGCTGTGACCTGGGGCGACCAGATCAATCGAGACGGGACGTCGGGCGTGGCAACGCGGTGGACCGGCAACGTGCAGTGCGACGGCGTGACATCGGCGTCTCACTTCACTACAGGTCACAGCACCACAAGAATTCTGGGCCACGGTCGGGGCCGACCTACCCGGCGGCTACTCAGGTTGAACTCGTAGACCTGGCGAGGTCGTGACGTTCCTTGATCCTTGCGGTAGGCCGGGATCATGAGGTACGCACAGAGGGGTGGGTATACGCCCGCCGAGCAGGGTAGGCGCGAACAACTGAGGCTTCAGGAACTTCGTTGCCACCGACCTCGGCGGTCTCGTCCGGATCATGAAGCGCAAGCTGAAGAAGATCCAGTTCCACCCCCACCTGATCGACGGCTGCCTCGCGGAAACAGGGTTGATCATCGAGTGCACCATGATCGAACCGTCGGGGTCTACGAGTTCAACCTGAGTACCAGCAGCGTCCACTCTGCCCACACGTCAACGCCGGCGGATAACGAGCCACTTCGGGTCCGGTCAAGATGAATGGAAAGTCGCTGCGGCTGCACGCAGAGCTATTGCGCTCCCTACATCATGGTCACGGGCGCAATCACCACATCTCTTCGAGCACTTCGTCGAGAATACGGTTCCACTCGGATTCTTGATCGCTTAGCGGGGTGAGGTCAACTGAATTTACTGCCTGCTGGAAGTTGTCGACGAGAGCTTCGACGTCAGGCGAATCTGGATAGGCTTCTTTGTATGCATCATCGAGTTTACGAAACTCCGTCAGGCAGTACACCAAAGATTCTATGTCACGATGCATGAGTTGGTAGTCGAGCGCACTTTCCTGGAATACGTAGACTTTTCCCGAGGCGGGATCAAGTACCACGAGTGCAGCGGGAAGGTAGCCCAGAACCTGCCAAGACCGGGACTCCGGTGGGCAGTGGCGGTCATCGAGGTCGAACAAATGGCCCAGTTCGTACGGGTCGCGCTCGGGGCCCTGCATTCCGGCACGGGAGACGAATACCCGATCGTTCGGCAGTCCGACAGAACTGAGAAACTCCGCCGTTACGGGATCCAAGTTGCTTCGGGAGCATTCGGGGAGGAATACAACTCCGTCTGCGCCGTAGAGGCGAATGAGGTCTTCACTGGTCACCGGAAAGCCTTCCTCGCCTGCTGGAAACTGCTGACCACCCTGCCCGCACCACACCTGGCCCACGTCAACCACTCCGACGCGCAAGGAAGGAGCGGGCCGCACCAACCTCAAGTATCACGAGCACCGGATACTAGCCAACTCGGGCCTATAGAAGCGGCGTCGCTCATTAGGCCGACCAGGATGCCTCTACGATCTCTTCGATGATCCGCGCCCACTGTGAGCCTTCGTTTGAAAATGGAATCCGATCAAAGGAGCTAATTTTACCTTTGAATTGAATTTCCAGCTCTTCGAGATCCACATCGCTATCACTGGCCTTCGTGAAATCCCATAAGGCAAGAACGGTATAAACCAGTGACTCCACATCACGGTGTAGCAGTTCATAGGATTCCAGAGGGGACCCCTCAGGGAATGAATAAACTTTCCCATTCTCTGGATCAAGAGCGATAATCATGTACTGGAAAGAGGCCAGCTCAAGTCAGGATCGACATTCATCAGGCAGCCTGCCGCCATCATCGGTGAATCTTTCTGAGAGCTTCACGGTATTTCCTTCCGTTCGCGACATAAACTGATTGTCGTGCGGCAGGCCGATGCTACTCAGGAAGTTTTTTGTCTTTTCATGGAGCTGCAATCCGGATTCATGGCGCGGGAAGTAAACGACATCCGATAGGCCGTATCGACTAATCAGGTCTTCCGGCGTCACCGAGTATGGCATGTTCTGCTCTCCATATTAATAGCTCGAGAATGTACGGTCCACGTCAGCGTCCATGGGATTCCTTCAATTCTGACATGTAGTCCCTATGTTCCTTGTCGCGACGACCACGCAGAACACGTATTCATTTGCGTGACGCACGGCAGTACCGCTGAAATGGCGGTCTCCATCCATCGGTCGCAGCTCACCATGCCCCTTCGATGATCTCCTCGTAGATGATGTTCCACTCGGAGAGAGGGTCCACAAAAGGGAGGTCGTCGAAATTCCCGATTTTTGACCGCAGCTCACCGGCAAGGGCCTGCTTATCTTCGACAGAGTCCCTGGCCAGCTGGAAATCCTGCAGTGCGCAGAGAGCATGAACTAGGGACTCCACGTTGCGATGCACCGGAAAGTACCTGTTCGTGCCTTCGGGGAACGCATAGACTCGCTCACTCGCCGGGTCAAGGGCCAGGAAAGAGTCCAGGAAATAGCCAAGGATCAGCCATCTCTCGGCCGCCGCTGGGTACGGGCGCTCCTGACGAGAGAGGGCCTCCCCGAGGAGTACCGAGTCCTGACCCGTGTCGGCGGTGTCGACCCGCGAGAGGAAGACGTCATCGTGGGGGAGGCCCACTTCGTGCAGGAACCGCATGGATGGCGACTCTCCGGAAGCCGTGCTGTGTTCTTCTCGTGGGAAAAATACGATTCCCTGCACGCCGAACAAGCGAATAATATCGTCTGTGCTGACAGCGTAATTCATGCCAGGAACTCCCTGATCTTCTTCTCAAGTCTAGCGGCCGTGAGACTTCTTCAATTGTGCCATGTATTTCGCATGCTGAGCATTTCCCTCATCCTTTTTTCCACCCAGCTGATCATAGTCGACTGTGTTTCGTACTTTCAGGCCAGGGTTTTCCGGGACGAAGTACTTGGCTAGCCACGCGTCGCACCTGCTGTTTCGCAGCTGACAAGGCGCTCTTTCAGTGAATACTTCATCAAGTCCAGCTGCCTTACCTTTATGTAGCAGCGGGTATCCAATTACGCGCTCCGAATGCATGCCCCGGTCACTGGCCCCAACGAGTATGATTTCCCTTTTCGTTGTTGGGTCGATGTAACGACCGGCGGCGTAGTTGTTGTCGGAGCTGTAGTCGTTCCCCGCGTAGCGAGCTAACTGGGTTGCCCTTCCCAACTCATTGTCATACGCGTTTACTTTTTTCGACTCTACCTTGTTCTTGGTGTCCTCCGCAGAAATCCTGTACCTAGCTCCCTCGCCCCTTGTTGTGGGTCGCCATACTTTTCCGTTCGACTCAAGGAGCCCGTGGATGCCGGAGTCATCGTTCTTATCGACTCGTTTGAGCTCCCCGTCAGGCGTGAGATCTCGAACTGTGCCGTCCTTGCTGAGGAGGTACATCGGGACATCATCGTCGCCGTCCGATTTGCACTCGTCGAAGTCCCGTTTGCGCCGCTCGTCCTCGTCCTTGTGCTCTTTCTTGCTCTTGTCTATCTTGCCGCCGTGCTCTTCAAGGACATCGACCGTCTGATCGGCCTTCTTGTCGACCGCGTCCTCGGCCTTGTCCATGATGGTGCCGAGCTTGTGGAAGCGGCTGTCCTTCTTGACGGAACTGCGGCGCTTGGCGCCCCCGGTCTTGTGGGCGCCCTTCTTCTTGTCAAAGTTGTCGCGGGTCTTCCTGTAGTCGCCTGCGGCCCGGTCGAACTCGTCGAATTCGATGACGAGGCCCTGCGCCATGTCCGCACTGCCGGTGGCGTAGTCGGCGAGATCCTCCTCGCCGGCGCCCAGGCGGTCGGTGAAGACGTCTTCGATCTTGCCGAGGATCTCAGCCTCGATCTTGTCCGTCACGACCGAAGTGATCTCAGCGATCGCGTAGTCGAGGGCCTCATGCAGCGCAAACCGGCACAGCACGATCGCCCCTGCACTGATGGCCGCGCTGGCCCCGAAGCTGAAGACCATACCGACGACGCCGACGGTGGCAGCAGCGGCCGTCGTACCAAGCTCGGTGATGCATGCGGCCTTGCAGCCTTCGATGAAGCCTGCGCATGTGTCCAGAGAGTCGGCCAAGTCGTCGAGCGCCTTGGCGAAAGTGGCCAGATCCTTAGTGGTGAGCTTGCCCCAACGGCGGTCGATGGCGGCAACCGTCTGGCCCTTGCTACGGCCTCCGACGATATGCGAGCAGGCGTCGTTGCCCTCCTTGACGACATCACCCAGACCCTCCGCCAGGCGGCGATAGTCCTTGGCGGAGTCCCGGACTTCGTCCTCGTCGATGTTGGGCCACTGAGGGACTCTGTCGGGGATCTTGGCTTTCCTTGGTCATTGCCCTTGGCGCCACCAACGGGGGCGGGGTAGTCCGTGGGCGTCGAGGTACTGCTGGAACGCCGTCGGTGGACGGGGTCGGTAGGTGGAGTCCGGGGGTTCTTGTTCGCTGAGGCGTTCGATGTTGATCGCGATGGCGGTGAAGACATGCTGGACGTGGGCTTTGGCGACGCCTCGGTAGCGGCAGCGGCGCATCTGGTGGCCGTTCACGAGCTCGTTGACGGTGCCCTCGACCCCGGACCTGCGGGCGTATCGGCGTCGCCATTGTGGGTCGTGCTGGTCGGCACGGTTTTGGGTCTGGAGTTCGTGGAGGTGGCGGGGGAGGAAGTTGACGGTGCGCGGGGCTCTTCCGCTGGTGCAGGAGGAGCGGACGGGACAGGGATCACAGTGGGCCGGGTTGAACCGGACGACGGTGTAGGGGGCCATGGCGGGCAGCTCGTACCAGTTACCGCTGACCTTGCCGGTGGGGCAGGTGACCGTGCGGCTCTCGAAGTCGATGGTGAAGTCCTCGCGGGAGAACCCGGTGGAGCGTTTGCGTTGCCAGGAGTTGCCGGGCTTGACCGGCCCGACCAGCTCGACGCGGTGATCGCGGGTGGAGGAGTCGAGGAGGGCGACGGAGACGTAGCCGCCGTCGACCAGGTGCTCGCAGGGCAGCAGACGGCGCCGTTTGAGCCGGGCGTGGATGCCCGGCAGAGCGGTGCTGTCGGCGGTCGGGACCGTGGTGGCCACGTCCGTGATGACGTTAACGCTGCCCTCGTCGCAACTCTCAGTCACATGGGCGAGATAGCCGGTCCAGGTCCGGTGACCGCGGCGGACGTAGCGCGCCTCGAGGTCGTAGGGCGACTCGATGCGCTGCCTGACGGGTGGCAGGCCGTCCTTCTCGGCGCGCGGACGCAGCTGTCCGCGGGCGTCCACCAGGAAGTTCTGCACGATGATCTGTCGCAGTGCCTCTGCCGCCGGGCCCGGACGGTGGGTGCGGACACAGTCGAGGAGTTCGGCTGCGTCGTGGCCGGCCTGTTTCAGGCGGGCGGCCGGATGGCTGGGCTGGCTGACCAGGCGGACCTGCCGCCCGTAACGCGAGGCCCAGTCCTCGTCCACCAGGCCGTCCAGAAGATCGGGGTAGTCACGGGCGGCCTCCTCCAGGGCGGCGCGGACCGCTTCCAGGACCAGCTCCAGACGGGTCAGTTCCCGCACCGCGGCCAGCACATAGGTCGAGTCGGTACGCTGCCGGCCACGCGCCTTGACCAGGCCGGTCTCCTTCAGCCGGGCCAGCACGAGATCGAGGAGGGTATCGGCCCGGCCGTCCTGGGCGAGACGGTCGCGGAAGTCGGACAGCACACTGTGGTGGAAGCCGGGATCGTCCAGCTCCAGGCCGAGGGCGTACTTGACGTCGATGCGGCAGCGCACCGCCTCGGCCGCCTGCCGGTCGGACAGGTTCAGCAGGAACTGCAGCACGCTGACGGTGGCCAGCTGGGCGGGCGACAGGCCCGGCCGCCCATCGCGCGGATACCAGGCGTCGAAGTCCTCGTCTCTCCACAGCCCGTCCAGCCGGTCACGCACCCACATCGCCGTCGTACCACGGGGATTACTCGCCCGCGCCACCTGCGCGGTCAACGGCGGAACCTGCACGCCAGAACAGGGACGGAGAGACATCGACCCACCTCACGTACGACAGCCGACCTTCAGAACCAAGCCGAGCATGGCCGATGATCATGCCGTCGCGCCTGAGAATCCGAAGATCCCCGACAGAGTCCCTCACTGGACACCCACGAGGCCCAGCACCTCGACAAGCTCATTGGGCAACTTCTTACCCACGCGTTACATCCCCCTCAGTAATCAATCCCCCTAACCTGCGCGCCACGTGAGTGATCGTCAATCACAGGCAGGTCGAGAGCGATGCGATGCGCCGAGTTACCGCGGGCGGAGGCAGATCACGCTCTCGTCCATGCCGATGAGCAGCCGTTCATCGCCAGTGAGCGCCAGGGCGTTCACTGGTGGACCGGGCCGGAAGGTCCGTGTCTCGCCGGTATCCATGCGGCGTAGTTCGACGAGGCCGTCTGCCCAGCCGATGGCCAGGAGCACTCCGGTCGGTGTGTGCGTCGCGCTGAGCGCCCGGACGGGGTAGGGGCGTTCGGTCACGGGGGTTGGGTGTGGCTGGGTGTCCGGTGCCCAGACGCGGACGGTACCGTCGGCGCCGCCGCTGTACAGGAGCGGGATCGTGTCCTGGCCCTGGCCGGTTGGGAGTTCGAGCGTCGTCAGGGTGGTGACGCGCCCGGTGTGGAGGCGCGCGGTGCGCTCGGTGGCTGTGCTGCCGGTCGTGATGGCGACACTGTGGACCGCGCCGGTGGCATCCCCGGCGGCAGCGATGGTGCTGGTGGCGGCGAGCGCCGTACCGGGGGTGTGTGTGAGGCGGGTGGTGAGTGCTGCGGCGGCCCGTTCGGTCGGCGTGGGCCTGTCGTCGAGCAGGGCTGCGATGCCTGAGGCGCCCGGTGCGTTCGGCGACTTCTGGGCATGGAGGCGCCCTTGGCCGTCGAGCGCCCATACCGTTCCGTCAGCCAGGGCGGCTACCGCTCGTGCGTGCGCGACTGGCCGGGGCAGGCGTCCGGTGGGAGTGCCATCGGCCGTGTCGAGGGTCCGGAGGCTGCCCGCGTGATCGGCGAGCAGGACCTGGCCGCTCAGCGGACCCTGGCCGTGGGCCATCGCCATGACGGGGCCCGGCCAGGGCGGGGTAACGTCCCCGCGTAGGCGAGTCCACTCCACCTCCCAGGGCGCGGTGGCGGCCAACTCGGCCAGCCACGGGCCCAGCCGCGGATCGGCGCCATCGCCCAGGGCCGCCCACAAGGTGAGGGCGCGCGCGGCGCTGTCCTGGTCGCGCCACAGGGACTGGCCTGCGTGCAACCACGCCGCGCGCAGGCCGCCGTGGTCGTTCTCCGCATTCTCATAGGCGAAGGTGACCTGCCACGGGTCGGCGGCGCAGAGCGCCGCGGGGTCGTTCAGGTCGATGACAGTCCAGGGCGCGGGGCCGGGTTCGTCCAAGGCCGGCGGCAGGTCGGCGACCGGGTACGCGGATCGCCAGGCGGCATGGCGGGCCGGGTCGGTCCACTGTGCCTCGTCCAGGTCCATGACGGCCATCCCGGCAGAGGTCAGCAGCGGGAGTACGGCACCGTTGCTGCCTGCCTCGACGAGCAGGCGGGTGTGCTCAAGACCCAGCAGGGCGAGCACCAGCTCAGCCAGCGCGGCGGGGTCGCCCGCCGCATCGAGGCCCGGCACCACGAGGGTGATACGGCGCTCGTCGCCGGAGAGCTCCTGCACCAGTTCCCCCGGCGACCTGGCCACCACGCCCAGTTGCTCGGCCAGCGTCCACACCGCGCCACGTACGCTCTGGCCTTCCAGCGGCACGAAGGCGTGCACCCGGCGCTCAGGCGGCGTCCCGGGCCGGGAGCCATGGGCGACCAGCCAGGCCAGCAGCGTCGACTTCCCACACCCCGCACTGCCCGAGACCAGACACAGTCGAGGCGCGGTCGGGTCGGCCAGCCACCCGAGCAGGGCGGCTGCCGCGGGTTCCCGACCGGCGGCGGGCCGCGCCCACTGACTGTCGCTCACCGGCGGCCCGCCTGCTCGGCCGCGTGTGTGATCAGCTCCTTGAGGCCCCTCTCGCGGGAGTCGGCATCGGTGCCGTAGTCGAAGCTGTGTGTGAACTCCGCGGTGGGGAACATCTGTTGCATCCAGACCGCGCAGTAGTGGCCTGGCATCATGCACGGTTCCAGCTCGCAGTACACCCGTCGCACCTGTTCCGCCGCGACCCCTTCGCCCGCGAGCCGCTGCCAGATCAGCTCCTCGGGATGGAGCAGCCCCGGCCCGGTCGTCTCGGTGACAGTGTGTTTTTGGCCCGCCCTGTCGACGTACTCGAAGGCGGCGGAGAAGGGGAAGTTGAGGGTGTGCCGCACATCGTCCAGAACACGCGGCCACCAGCTCTCCCGCTCCTGGAACGCTCCCGCGTCGATCCCGCGCAGCTCCGCGCTCAGTTCCCGGAAGTCCGCAGCCGCCGCCGACAGTCCCGACGAAGCGGCGATCGCCGGTAGCGTCCGGTCCAGCGCGGTCATCGCGGCATTGAACGCCATGATGTCCGAGCTGACGAACATGTCTTCCGCGTCGGCTTCCAAAGACACGGCTTGCACCACTCCATCGGGCCGCACGCACAAATGCGCCAGCCCATCCGTGCCGATCCGCAGCCAGTTCTCAAGTTCGGCCGGGGGACGACGCAGGCCGTGATGTCCCGCGAACACGCCCAGCGCCGGGGCGTCCGTCGTGCCGGAGGCCATGAAGTAGGGCACGACGTGCAGCGGCACACCCGCCCCCTCAAGAGCTTCGCGCGCCGACTCCGGCAGCCGCACCCCGAATACGCGAGCGACACCGAACCGGCGCATGCCCTCCCGCCCGAAATGGGCGACGCCGGGATCCGGGACGGGCACTGACATGGTGACACCTCACACAGCAAAGAACGGATGGCTACGACCATAGACCGGGGCCCACGCCACCACCCCGCCGGATGGCCGGAGGCGCCAGCAAGACAGCGGCCGAGGAAGGAGAAGACCGGATGAATGTTCCCGGATTCGCACCGGCCGTTGACTGCGTCGCCGCCTTGTCGCGCAGGGCCAGGGCGGCCGACTGCCGCGTCCATCTGAAGCCCAACCTCGTCAACTGGCGTCCTGTCCGCCCATTAGGGGGTGTCCGGCGGATCACCCGGGCGTCGGGGTGGGGTCTGTGGTCGGGAGGATTGGGTAGTAGCTCCGCTACTTGATTGAGGGTCCTTGATGAGTCTGACCGGCCAGATCCTTCCGCTCGTCGGCGTCGTGCTCGGCGCTGTCACATCGTTCCTGGTGGGGAGCCTGAACGAGCGGACAAGGTGGCAAAGACAGCAGTCCGTCCGGTGGGACGAGCGCCGGCTGACTGCCTACGCCGAGTACATCGCTGCCGTCAAGGAACTCGCCGCCCGATATCAGCGCATCGCTGCGGCACGCGGGTTGGTCACCGGCCCTGCGCCCCTGGAGCTCACGGACGAGGTCCTCGCTGAGCTCGCCGAGTGGGAAGCCCGTCAGTCTGCCTTGTCCGCGACGTGCGGGCTCCTGGGAGACACCGAGACGAACACCGCGTCGAAGCCGCTGAACCACTGTCTCTGGCGTCTGGAACACCTTGCGCGGGGCGTACCGACCGAGGTCGAGCAGAACTGGGAGCAGGCATACCAGGAGTTCAGGGATGCGCGGCGGCAGTATGTCGAACGCGCCCGATGCAGCCTTGACGTGCCCGGGGCTGTCACTCGCGAGGTCGCCTGGCCCGCAGCCTGGCGGCCCGCATCGCACTCATCCCGGACAGAAGACTGACCCCGGACCGATCACGGCCGGAGCCACAGCCGGATCGCGGCGACGCTGACCGCCCCGTAAAGACGTAGGCCCTGTCGTCACAGCGGGCCGCGACCGCTCGGAAAATCTTGAGCCGGTTGATCGTCCGCTCGACTTCGTTGCGACGACGGTAGATCGTCTTGTCGAAGCTGGTCGGACGGCCACCCTTGTCGCCACGGCGCTTGCGGGCGGCCCGCTGGTCCTTCGGCTCCGGGATCGTGTGCCTGATCTGCCGCCGACGCAGGCAACACCGGCTGCGGCGCGACGAATAGGCTTTGTCACCCCCGAGGTGGTCGGGCCGAGTGCGTGGGTGTCCGCCTCCGGGCCGGGGTACTCGAATCTGATCCAGCACGGGGATCAACCACCGGGCGTCGCCCCATTGGCCGGGCGTGATGACGAAGGCGAGCGGACGACACCCGCCCTCACCAGCCAAGGTGGATCCCGCAGGTCAGCCCGCCCCGTGAACGGCCCGGGGCCTCGTCAGGGCGGTGCCGAACTGGCTTACCGCGTCTCCCGGGGATTCTCGGTGGGCGGAGCGGGCTCCTGCCGTGTCCTGACGAGCGCGACAGGAGGTGGAGTCCACGCTGGCCATGCTCCAGTCGATCCGGCCCTCGGAATCGGCGTCGGCGTCGGCGTGGACAGCCCGCAGGACCCTCTCCCACGTGCCGTCCGCTGACCACCTGCGATGACGGTCATGGACCGTCATCCGCTTCCCACAACGGGACGGCAGATCCCGCCACGGCAGGCCGGTCCGCTGCCGAAACAGAATGCCGTCAATCACCGGCGGTGGCACTGCCAACACCCGCCACGCCCAAGGGATTTCGACAGACGGTTCCAGCCGAGCCCGCTCATCATCCGAATGATCACCCCGCCCCATATCGACCGAAGCGACCTACCCCGGTGAGTCACACGATTCATCGGACAAGACCTAGACCTTGCTCATGGTCCGGGTGACCATGATCTCGATGGCCACACGCTCAGGGTTGGCACGCGGGGGTTTGTAGCGCCGGTGTATCGCTGTACCGCCTCAGCGACGGCTCGGGGTCGCGGTTGACCATGGCGATCCCTTCGAGGGTGGCTCACGGGCTCCGTCGACCTGGCTGCCCGCGACGAAGGCATCAGGACCGGCAGTGATGACGTTGCGGGCCTTCATGGTGGTGCCGCCGGTGACGACGCGGGCGATCCAGGGCGGATGGATCCCAGCGAGGGGCCGCTTGGTCTCCCCGTCTGGCAGCTCCTCCTTGCTGCGGGCAGCAGCTAGGAATCGGACATTCCCGTGCAGAATTCTGTCATTTGCGCGGGCAGTTCGCTGCGTTTAGCAGCTCCAACCGTAACGTCATGCCGCTGCTGCCACAGCAGGCACACGGGGTGCTTCTGGCCGCGCGGCAGCGGGGGGAACAGGACTCACAGTGATACTCAGATTGGCGCGCGCCGCAGCGGCCACCGTCGCGGCGTTCGCCGTAGCCGCCACATGTATGGGGGCAGCGCAAACTGCGCCCGCGAGGCTGACGCTCCAGGTCACCGAGAGCCCGGTCGTCGCGGCTGCCGGGATCGATACTTGCCAGGTCAACAGCATCCGCTACAACCGTTACGAGGAGTGCCAGTCGGTGCGGGCGACCGTGCGCGTGCTGCGCAACTCCGCTGAAGTCGGCCGGGCGACGTTCACGGTCACCCATCACATGAAGCTCAGCCAGAAGTCGCTGAAGTGGGCGGAGACGGTGCACGTCAGCAGGGCGGCCCTGGTCGGCAACGCCGCCGGCATCCGGACGAAGCTGTCGGCGTCATGCGGCAGCCCGTGCAAGGCGACCACCCACGTCCCGGCCCACACACTGGGTTCCGCGTTCTCCGGAACCGTCAAGTACGTGGACGGCGTCCGCAAGAACAAGACCCACGGTGCCACGTCGAAGTACGCGTACACATTCGTCAAGGCCGGCTTCACGCCCGGCGGGTTCTCCTACAAGTCGCTCAACTTCCGGTGTGACGACACCTTCTGGAACCGGGCGAACACCGTCCGCACGCTCAAGGCGGGGTGTGTCTTCCCCAAGTACTCACCGACCCTGACGACGATGAGCCAGCTGCCGGACATAGCGAACAACATCCGCCGAATCCAGGCACAGGGCGGCCACTACGGCAAGCCCGGCTCCGGCCACGCGCTGCGCCGTCTCACCGACGCGAGGAAGGCCGCAGCGAACCGGCGGGCCGTGTGCCGCGGGACGGCTCCGCGACCGGGACTGTCGTGTGACGAGTACCCGTTCGCCTCGACCTACGAAGGCGGTACGACGCTGCCCGCCGGCAGCCGGGGCATCGCATGGGTTCCCGAAGGACAGCAGGACCAGCAGGGTGGCCGCCTTTCGGCCTTCTACAAGAAGGACCGTGTCCTGGACCATGACTCCTACTGGGTCGCGGTCTGACCTGAACAATCAGCTGTGACGATGCGGTCCCCACCCGCCGGGTGGGGACCGCATCGTCACACCAGGAAGGGGAGAACGATGCAAGCCCAGCGCCCTACCCGGGTCCAGGTCTCGCACCACCAGTACGTCCTGTTCGACACGGACGCCGAACCGCTGGAACGAGGCATCGACGACATCCTCGCCGGCAACGGACTCGTCTCGGTCAACTCCGAGGCCACCTACGCCAGCGTGGTGACCGGAACTTCCTACGGAGATGTCGACGTCGCCTTCGAAGTCTCAGGCACCGAGCCGCCGCTGCGGACCGACGGCTGGGACGAGGTCGTCGAAACCAGCCTGTACTTTCCCGGTCTGGGCCCGATGGTCGGCGGCCCCGTCACCGACGATCTCGACCTGGTACCCCTTCTCGGCCCCGACGAGGAGTACCAGTGGTGGCGGTTCCGGATTCACGCGCGGGGACGGGACGCAGCCTCAGCCGCAGGCGACATCTACGCCGACGAGGGCGACACCGTCCTGGAACAGCACCTGCTCCAGGGATGGCCCGCACCCCGGGAACCAGAAGTGCGGCACAAGCTCACCGACCAATTCGGAACACGCTCCCGCACCCTCGACCCAGAATCCTACGCTCGGGCGAAAGCCGCAGAGGCAGCCCATGACGCCATGCCTGCCCCGCAACCGCAGGAGATCCGAACCCGCCCCATGCAGTCCGAACTACGCGCAGACGACCAGATCTAGGCTCTGTCTCTTTGGTTGGTTTCGGCTCCGGATGAGGATCGCGGCGAGGTGGAGTGCGGCCAGACACCCATAGGCTGACCCGATGGGCTTTTTCGATAAAATGAACGGCACCAAGTACCCCAACAGCGGTGTCGCACCGCGTTCCGCCAAGGAAGTCCGGGCCGCGCTGCTCGCGATCAACGGGCCGGACGTGCCGTACGTCGTGCGCAATGCCACCCCCAAGGAGGGTGCAGACCTGGTGGCGGAGTGGCTGATCCGGGAGCCTGCCCGACGCTGGACCCAGCTGCGCCGCACCCTTAAGACCCGGATGCGCCTGGTCCCGGCGAACCACGAGGTACGTGCCGTCGACCAGATGTGGGAGGTCGAGTGGGTCGGGGACCCACCCAGGCCGAAGAGAATGTCGCGCAAGTACGGCCGTGGGCAGGTGACCATGGTTTCCCGAAAGTGGACGTACGAGCGGGGGGCCGACGGCCGCCGGCACAAAACGGAGACGTTCCGCTTCGACACCGCGGACATGAAGGACCCCCTGCGAGACGCGGTCCTCGACGCGGGATGGACATGGCGCGGAGTATCGTTCGGCAGGCTGTGACCGGCCTGCGAGACACGAAACCGGGCGAAGGACTCCGCGGCCGTTAGGCTCCATAGCCACGGATCGCGCGGGAGGAGTGCGCCTCGTCCGCCAGGACCATCACCGGGGCCCGCCCCGGGATGGTCCCCTGCAATCCCGCCCATTAGGACAGGTAGGCGCCGACCAGCGTGCCGTCATAGCCAGCGGCCCGTGCTGCGGCCTCCAGGCTCGGGAAGTCTTCGCCACCGGAATCGATCATCGCTTCGAAGTCCGCGCGGCCGAGTTCACGCTCGACCCACTGGTCAGAGCAGCGGCAGCGGATGCTGACTTCGTTCCGGTCGCAGATGACCATCCAGTCCCGGCGAGCGTTGCACCGGGAGCACATGACCGTGGTCCCGGTGATGGTCAGTTCCTCGGGGTGAGTAGTGCAGCGGGCACGAACGTCGTCGTCGGACGGCTGCATCTCCTCCTGGAGCCGCAGCAGCGGGTCGTCGCCGGGCGCCGGCTCCGGCAGCGCGGTTCTCTGCTTCTTGAGATCTTCGCTCAGCATCCAAATCAGCTCCTCGTGGGTCTATCTGATCAGCACTAACAGCCGTCGGCGGCCGGCGTCCAGTCCTTTGTCTCGCAGGTCAACGCCTGGGACCTCGCTGGCGCGGAGCTGTCGGGTTGGTGCGGGCGAGGGTTTGGACGGGCTGCGGCTCCGGGGAACGGGGCTTCTGCTGCGGCGCCTTCGTGCCGCTACGTGTACGGGATGAGTCCATGGTGGCGGGCAGTTTGCCCAATCGCCGGAGCCGCCAGACCAGAACGTCGGTGACGTTGTCGGCGGTGTCCAGCTCCCGCCATTCGAGAGCGGTTTTCAGGAGGGCGGCGGGGTCGTTTCCAGCACGCTCGGCCTGGTCCAGGGTGGCGGTCAGAGCTTCCCAGCCCGGCTCACCGCGGAGGCGGTCGGCGTGCTCGGGCAGCGTGGCACGGATGGTGTCGGCGTGCCGCTCTCGTGCAGGGTTGGGGAGCCGACGGCCGTGCTCGCGCATCGCGTTCATCGGGGCGGTGGCGGCAGATCGGTAGGCAGCGCGCAGATGTTGGGCGGCCTGCTGGGAGGCGGCGGCCTGCTGGGCATGACCGTGGGCGGAGTGCCAGCGGACGGCTGCGATGGCAACCAGCACCATCGTGGACAGGAGCATCGCCGTAGCGCCGCCGTCTTCGCCTTTGCCGAGCGCGTTGCCGGCGCGGATGATGCCGCGTGCGGCGGATCGCACGGCTCGGTTGTCGACACGCTCGGCACGGACGTGGGAGCGGGTCGCGCGCTCGAAGGCGCGGGCGGCCTCGCCCAGTTCCTTGCGGGTGGACGCCGGGGAGGTCTGGGCGACGGCGTCGAGCAGTTCGCCGACGCCGACCAGCTGCGCGGCGGCATCTTCGTCGTCGTCTCCGCCGAGTGCGTCGGCTGCCCGCTCGGCCACGCGTACCGCATCACGGCGCGCACGAGCTGGGAGCCATACCCGGTCGCCGGGTTGGTTGCTGTGATCGCGATCGTCGCTGACCGGTCCCGCATCGAGTCGTCGGCAGATCTTGGGCAGGGAGAGGTCCGGGGCGAGTTTCGAGCCGGAGAACCAGACCGGCTCGCCATCGCGGTTGCGGTCGCCCGGGAGCGCGACTTTATATCCGAGAGTGTCTCCGGAGGGAGCGAGCCGCTTGTTGACCCGTAGGCCGGCTTCGGCGAGGCGGCCGAAGAACTCCTCTTCGTCCGCAGCCCCGGCGACTGCCTGGCGGACGGCTTCTCGCAACGTCTCACGGGGCGTCTCCGCACGGCCGGCGCGTTCGGCCTTCGAGCGCTCGGCGCTGGTGGGCCGCTGGGCTGCGGTGCGGTCACCACCGTTGAGGATCTGCAGACCGAACTCGGCTTCGATCTTTCGGCATTCGGCCTGGGCGCGGATGCCGTCTTGATGCCGACGTGGCCGCCGACCGTCCTCACGGACGAGGGTAGCCACAAGGTGGATGTGATCTTCGGCGTGGCGTACGGCGACCCAGCGGCACGCCTTGTCGTCGCCGTCTTCGGCGATTCCGGTGGCGCGCACGATGCGGCGAGCGACTTCCGCCCACTCGGAGTCGGTGAGGATCCGGTCGCCCGGGGCGGTCCGTACCGGGCAGTGCCAGACGTGCTTGGCGGGCCTGCGGTCCTTCGGCAGAGCGAGGACGGGAAGGTCGAGCCGGTCGGTGAGTTGTTTGAGAGTGGCGGACGGGTCTCGGCCGGGGTCGGGAGCCAGCTCCGGTACCCAGGCCGCGACCAGGTGAGGGTCGGTGTGCTCGTCCCTCCGGCCAGGTCCGTAAAGGTAGTTGAGCAGTCCGTATGTACGACCGCCGGTGGAGATGTCCGGGACCACGCTTCAGCGCCTCGCGATCTCGACGGCGGCGGCCTCGATGCGAGTGGCAGCACGCATCACCCGGGCGACGACCTCGTCCGTGTAGTCAGCTTGACCGCCCGAGTTGAGGATCCGGGCGACCTGGTTGAGGTTGTTGCCGACGCGAGCTAGCTGTGCGCTGGCGGCCATCAATTCCTCCACACGGCCTCGTTGGTCCAACAGCCATGTCTTCGGACCACCTTGGGCCTGGGCGACCGCGACCGCGGCGTCGGCGAGGAATCCGGCAGTCTTCAGGCCGACGGTCTCGGCGGCGCGCTTGACTGTGTCGAGTTCGTCTCGGGTGAGCCGGACGCTGCGGACTTGATCGCGGTGCACGCTCTGGCGCAAGCGGGGGCGCGTACGCGTCGCGTCGGGCGACGGTTCTTCTCCTCCTGGTTGCGATCCGCCCCCGGTCGCAGCCTCAGAGTCCGGCGCCCCCTGGTGCCGGGCCTCCCCCGCCTCCTTTGGGGCGGGGGCATGCGCTTCCGAAACTCCTCCGCAGCCACCGGCTGCGGAGGAGTTTCGGAAGCTACAGCTTGCTCGGCTTCGTACCGGGCGGTGGACTTGCCGCAGGTCCGGGGTGGTGTCGGCCGGCTCGGAGGGCGTCATCGGAGCGTCATCGTCATCTGGCCGCGTACGTCGAGCAGGATCTCGGTGACGTAGTCGAGTGCGAGGACCGGATGGTGGAGGGTTCGCGGCGTACTTGTCGGAGTTCGCTGGACGGTCCAGGTCCCGTCGGGTTGCGTCTCGGCGCGGTGAAGGTGTCCGTGGTCGTGAAGCACGGTGATCCAGGCGTCGGCTTCGGCGTGAGCGGCCGGTGTGGTGCGCATGTTGTCTCCAGTGCGGGAGGCAGTCGGGAAGCGTTGGCTCGGAGCGGGTGACCCAGCCATATGAAGTGGCCGGGTCACCCGTCGTACGGGCCGGTTGATCAGCGACCTGGTGTTGCTGAGTTCGGGTTGGCCTCGGCGCGGAGCTGTTCCATCAGGCTGGTCAGTAGGTCGTTGGCCAGCGGGAGACCTTGTCCTCGGATGGCGTTCGCGACGACCTGACGGGTGACTTTGCCGGACTCGGTGACCGCTCGGCGGGCGATCGGCAGGAGTTCGCCGGTCACCTGATCGGCGTTCCGGTCACCGCCCTCCGAGGTCTCCGGGACGGTGCCCCGAGGAGCCTCCGGATTGCCGGTGACCAGCTTGGCCAGGTGCGGGCGGGTGACCGGGGCGGTTCTGGTGACCGGCTCTCCGCCCACGTCATCGGTTCGGCCAGTGGTTGTGGCCGCATCCTCCGGGGTGGCCGGGTGTTGTGTGGGCTCGTCCTCGCGGCTGGCCGGTTCGCGGGGGTCCTGGCCAGCCGTTACCACCGGACGGCTGTACTGGCCGGATGCCCCGGAGAGGGCGGCGGGCTGGCGTCCTGAGGTGACCTGGCTCGCCCGGTCCTCCTTCGGCTGGCCGACAGTCTCCGGCCGGTCAGCGGTACCCCGGTCAGTCCGGTGACCGGAAGCGTCCGGGTGTCCGAGCTGTCCGGGGACAGCCGGTTCGGCGACCCGGCGGGCGATGAGGATGTACAGGTGGACAGCTCCGGCCAGGGCGAGCGGGGCGAGGGTGGAGAGGATGCCGACGGTGACGTCCCCGAGCAGCAGCCCCGCCCCTTCTGGCGTCTGCTGGTTGAGGCGGACCGCGTGCAGGGCGTTGGCCCAGATACTGGCGGCCGTCGCGACGCCGAACAGCATCCAGACGTAGCAGCGGGCTGCTAGCGGGGCGGCGCGCAGGACGAGCAGGGCTCGCACTCCGTAGGCGATGAACCCGTCGATCACCAGGGGAAAGGCGAAGGTAAGGAACCCGCGAATATGGATGGGTGCGTATCCGTTGAGGGTGTTGCCGATCAGGCTGTGAGTATGAGTCCTGATCGGTAGCGGACCTGGTGGTTGCGGGTGTGTTCCTGCTGTTCGTGCCAGGTCCAGTAGGTGTCGAAGTCG
>NZ_JAYMZR010000047.1:0-37881 GCF_035828615.1 Streptomyces sp. H27-D2
CTCCCGGTCCAGCGCGCGGACCAGCGCCCGCACCATCTGCGGGTCGAACTGCGTGCCCGCGCACTTCTGGAGCTCCAGGACGGCCGCCGGGACCGGCCGGGAGCGCCGGTAGCTGCGGGTCGAGGTCATCGCGTCGAACGCGTCCGCGACGGCGACCACCCGGGCGAATTCCGGGATGTTCCGGCCGGACAGCCCGTACGGATAGCCGCGCCCGTCGAGCCGCTCGTGGTGGTGCAGGATCGCCGAGCGCGCCTCGCCGAGGAATCCGATGCCGCGCACCATCTCGTGCCCGTACTCGGGGTGCAGTTCGATGATCCGGCGCTCCTCGGGGGTCAGCGGCCCGTCCTTGCGCAGCAGCCGGGTGGGGACGCCGAGCTTGCCGACGTCGTGCAGGATGCCCGCGAAGCGCAGGACTTCGAGCCGGCCCTCGGCCATCCCCAGCTCGCGGGCGATCATCACGGAGGCGCGGCCGACGCGCTCGCTGTGCCCGCGCGTGTAGCGGTCCTTGATGTCGACGGCCTGCACCAGGGCCCTGATCGTGGCCTGATGGGCGGTGCGCTCGCGGTGGTACTGGGCGAAGATCCAGCAGGAGACGTACATCGGGAGCAGCACGAACAGCGCGGCGACCGGCCCGTACGAGCTGCGCCAGAGCACCGCCATCATCAGGCCGGCCAGGCCGTGCACCAGGTGCGGGGCGAGCGAGCGCGGGAGCAGGCCGCGCCAGGCGGTGCGCGGCGAGCAGCGCTCGGCGGTGACCAGCACGCCGCCGTCGAGCAGGCTCAGCACGCAGCAGAAGACGAGCGCGGCGGCGCCCGCGGGCAGTAGTACGTACGGGAAGTCGGGCGGCGCGAGGGTGTGGCCGGTGGGCCGCAAGACGTGGGCGGCGGCGTAGCCGGCGAGCGCGAGCTGCGCGGCGTGCCAGACGCGGCGGGGCACGGCCGGCTGCGCTTCCACCCGGCCGATGAGCGCGCCGGGCACGGCGACGAGCGCGGCCGCCGCCGGCGGCAGGAGAAACGTCCCGGCCAGCAGCACGGGGAAGAAGGAGCCCATGCCGCTGGGGGCGCGGTGTCCCATCAGCGGGCAGCGGGTCAGCTGCTCACAGAGCGCGTAGAGAACGGCCAGCAGGGCGACCGTGCCCCATGGGGTGGCCGCTCCCGGCCGAACGGCGGGGGCGGCGCACGCCGCCGCCCCGAGCACGGCGCACAGGATGTACCCGCACGCCCCCAGCGGCAGCGACCGCATGGCGCCCTCCTCCCCCGTCCGCTCCCGCTTCCCCGTCAGGATGGGGACAATAGAGCGGTGTAGGGCGGCAGGAGGGCGCATCGCCGGATTGGGACGCGGGAAGTGGGGCGGTCTCACACCTTCGGGTGACGAGAGTCGCTATTCCGCGCGAGCGGCCCCGGCGGACGACGGGTCCGCGGTGGATTCGGCGGCCTGAGCGGCGGACGATTCGGCAAGCGCGCTCTCGGCCGCGGCGGAGCGGTCGTCCGCCCTCGCCTGTTCCAGCACGGACTGCTCGGGCACGGCCTCGCCGGACCGGATCAGTTCGATCCGGCCCATGACCTTGGACCGGAGGTCCGTGGGGACGTCGTCGTGACCGCAGCAGCGCTTGACGAGCTTCTTGACGGCCTGCTCCAGGCCGTACTTGTCCAGGCACGGCGAGCACTCGTCGATGTGCACCTCGAACTTGGCGCAGTCACCTTCGGGCATCTCGCGGTCGAGGAACTCGTACAGATGGTCCAGGACCTCGGAGCAGTCCGTCTCGTGGGGCTCTCCGCAGCTCATGAGTCCGAGCCTTTCCGATCGAGCGACTCCTCCGGCACGGCGCCCGCGCCGGCCGGGACCAGCCCGCGGTCACGGGCGTAGTCCTGCAGCATGCCGCGCAGTTGGCGACGGCCTCGGTGGAGTCGGGACATCACCGTGCCGATGGGTGTTCCCATGATGTCGGCGATCTCCTTGTAGGCAAACCCCTCGACGTCCGCGAGATAGACCGCGATGCGGAACTCCTCGGGGATCGCCTGGAGCGCTTCCTTCACGTCGGAGTCGGGCAGGTGGTCGAGCGCCTGCGACTCGGCCGAGCGCAGCCCGGTCGACATGTGCGACTCGGCTCGCGCGAGCTGCCAGTCCTCGATCTCCTCCGCACCACTGCGCTGCGGCTCGCGCTGCTTCTTGCGGTAGGAGTTGATGAAGGTGTTGGTCAGGATGCGGTAGAGCCAGGCCTTGAGGTTCGTACCGTCGCGGAACTGGTGGAAGGACGCGTACGCCTTCGCATACGTCTCCTGCACCAGGTCCTCGGCGTCGGCCGGATTGCGCGTCATACGCAGCGCGGCCGAGTACATCTGGTCGAGGAAGGTGAGGGCGTCCCGCTCGAAGCGCGCGTTGCGCTCGGCGGTCGACTCCTCCGCCGGCTCGCCGATCGTGCCGTCGTCGGTCCCAGTGACCGGACCCACCTCCTCCACCATCGCGGCCGGTCCGAATGCGGACCTGCTCGAATCGGAGAATAGACGACGATCCGGCCCTGCCGCCGCTCCAGCCGGAACGGGCTGGGCCACCCGCACCTGCGACCACTCCAGGTCACTGGCCTGGGGGCGGGACGGGCAAGCAATCGAACCCATGCGGCGGACTCCCTCTTTGCCTCGGTTTTGCCTTGCGTCTGTGGCACGTGTGCGCCGGGGTCGCGTACCCGATGAGTACGTACCGGCTCTCCGCACAACAGCCGCACCCCGCACCTCATTCCCGCGAGCGCCCGGCGAGCGCTCCGGGGGACACTGCGGTCAGCCGCCGAGCCCTTCCAGCCAGTCCGCGACGGCGTCCGTGATGAGGGTCAGCGCCGCGTCCTGCCCCAGGTCCGCCCGCTTGGGCACCGCGAAGCCATGGTCGGCGTACGGCACCTCGACCAGCCCGGTACCGGCCGGGAACTCCTCGGGGCGGCCGAACGGATCGCGCCCGCCCTGCACCACCAGCGTCGGCAGCCCGGCCCCGGTCAGCTCGTCCGCGCGCGACTTCTCCGGCCGGCCCGGCGGGTGCAGCGGGAACGACAGCGCGAGGACGGCGCGCGCGCCCAGCCCGCGCGCCGTGCGGCAGGCGACCCGCGCCCCCGCGCTGCGCCCGCCCGCGACGATGGGCAGGCCAGGTTTTTCGAGGGCGGGCCACAGCGCGGTCCACGCGACGTCGAGTGTCTTCGGCGCGGGCGCGACCTTCTTGCCCGCCACCCGCCACGGCTGCTCGACCAGCGCGACGCTCACGCCGCGCGCCGGGAGCGCGGCGGCGAGCGCGCGCAGGTCGCGCGCCTCGATGCCGCCCCCCGCGCCATGGCTGACGGCCAGCACGAGGCGCGGCTCGGGCGCGAGGTGCCAAGTGACGCGGGCGTCGCCCACCGGCGTCGGGACAGTGTCGGTCGTCTTCGTGCTCACCCGCCCATCCTGCCGCGCCGAAGGCCGGAAACGGGCGAGCCGCCGCCCCTCGGCCCCCTCAGCCCTTTCAGGACGCATCCCCTCAGAAGAGCGTCTCCTCCTCGGGCGCGGCCAGCGGATCTAGCAGCTCCGGTCCGTTGTTGCGCACGTTGCTGACCTCGGTCGAGACCGGATACGCCCGCATCAGCCCGGCCGGCGGCGGCGTCAGCAGCTCACGCAGGCGGTCCGGGTCGGTGCGCGCCGGGTCCAGCCAGGGGTCCCAGCGATCCGGTGTCAGCATCAGCGGCATCCGGGGGTGGATCTCGGCGAGGGAGCGCGGCCCGTCCTCACCCGCCGGACCGGCCAGCGGCTCCTTGTCGGCCTCCGTGGTGATCACCGTGCAGGTCACCCACCACGACATCGGGTGGTCGTCCGGCAGCGTCCGGTCCCGCCAGAACTCGTACAGCCCGGCCATCGCCATCACCGAGCCGTCGTCCGGGGTCACGAAGTACGGCTGCTTGCGCGACCGCTTCTTCTTCCCCTTCTCCTCCAGTTGCCGCTCGGCGGAGCCGGTCACCCACTCGTAATAGCCATCGGCGGGTATCAGACACCGCCGGGCGGCGAAGGGCCGCCGGAACGACGCCTTCTCGTGCACCGTCTCCGCCCGCGCATTGATCATCTTCACCCCGACCTCAGGCGACTTGGCCCACGACGGCACCAGCCCCCACCGCAGCGCCCGAAGCTGCCGGACCGGCGCCGAGGGGTCCTCCGCATCCTTCACGGGTCGCTCCAGCACCGCGTACACGCTCTTCGTCGGCGCCACGTTCCAGTCCGGTGCGAGAGCCTCGGCCGGCTCCCACTTCTGAATATCGAACAGCCCGGCCAGATCCTCGGGTGCTCTGCTCGCCGCATATCGACCGCACATCATCCATCACCCCTACGAACCGCGTTAACGCCAAAGCTGATGCTCTTGTTGTCCGAGCCGCCCGGAACATCCAACAGTGGCGGACCCGTCGCTGAGAGGGATTAGCAGAATCCGGCCGCGGCACATTCCTCACCGCAGGCACCCCTATGACCAGGATCACGCCACAGCCATACCGCTCTGAGCTGCATGTTTGTCATCGTGGGTGATGCACGGTAGAGGCGGATTTTACATATCAACCGCACATAGATGCCAGACTGCCACGGCACTCCGCCAGGCCGCCGTCCGTTGCAAGGGGAGAGATGGACACCGACCACATCACCGACGTCTGGGACCGGGTTTTCGGCACCCAGCCGGATCCGACGAACTGGCTGGTCATCGCCGCCGGCCTCGTCGCCCTCGCCGCCGTACTGCCGAACGGCGTCTGGCGGCTGACCCGCAATGCCGTGACCATCGCCCACGAAGGCGGCCACGGGCTGGTCGCGCTGCTCACCGGCCGCCGCCTCGACGGCATCCGGCTGCACTCCGACACCTCGGGGCTGACCGTATCGCGCGGCAAGCCCAGCGGGCTCGGCATGATCCTCACCGCCGCCGCCGGTTACACCGCGCCGTCCCTCATCGGGCTGGGCGGCGCCTGGCTGCTGGCCGCCGGGCACATCACGGCGCTGCTGTGGGGCGCGACGGTGCTGCTCATCGCCATGCTCGTGATGATCCGCAACGCCTACGGCGCGCTGACGGTGATCCTCAGCGGAGCCGCGTTCTTCCTGGTCTCCTGGCTGACCGAGGCGAGCGTGCAGGCGGCTTTCGCTTACGGAGTGGTGTGGTTCCTGCTGCTCGGCGGCGTGCGGCCGGTCTTCGAGCTGCAGAGCAAGCGGCGGCACGGCGGAGCGCCGGATTCCGACGCCGATCAGCTCTCCCGGCTGACGCACGCCCCGGCCGCGATGTGGCTCTTCCTGTTCCACGCCGTCTCGCTGTGCGCGCTGGTCGGCGGCGCGCGCTGGCTGCTGGGGCTCTGACAGCGGGCGGACGCTAGCAGGGGGCGCACGCGGGGAGCGGACGGGGACGGTCCGACAGCCCCGCCGCGGCTCTCGGCGCGGCTCCCGGTGTGTCCTCAGCCCCTCCCCGGCCCGCCCCCCTACCAGCGGGATGTTTCAGCCGGGTTGCCCAACTTTCGATCAAGATCCGCACCACGGACGAGCCACTAAAGTGAGAGCCATGACCGACAGTCCCGCGCACCCCGCCCACTGGCCCGCTCCGCTAGCGCACGGCGCCGTCGACGCGACGGTCACCGTGCCCGGCTCGAAGTCGGTCACCAACCGCGGCCTGGTGCTCGCCGCTCTCGCCGCCGAGCCCGGCTGGCTCCGCCGCCCGCTCCGCTCCCGCGACACCCTGCTGATGGCCGAGGCGCTGCGCGCCATGGGCGTCGGCATCGAAGAGGGCATCGGCCCCGACGGCAGCGGTGAGGCCTGGCGGATCATCCCGGCCGGCCTGCACGGCCCCGCCACCGTCGACGTCGGCAACGCCGGCACCGTGATGCGCTTCCTGCCGCCGGTCGCCGCGCTCGCCGACGGCCCGATCCGCTTCGACGGCGACCCCCGCTCGTACGAACGCCCGCTGCACGGCGTGATCAACGGACTGCGCGCCCTCGGCGCCCGCATCGACGACGACGGCCGCGGCGCGCTCCCGCTGACCGTGCACGGCGGCGGGGCGCTGGACGGCGGTCCGGTCAGCATCGACGCCTCGTCGTCCTCCCAGTTCGTCAGCTCGCTGCTGCTCTCCGCCCCGCGCTTCAACCAGGGCGTCGAAGTACGGCACACCGGCTCCACCCTCCCCTCCCTCCCGCACATCCTGATGACCGTCGACATGCTGCGGGCCGCGGGCGCGCAGGTGGACACCCCGGAGTCGGGCGGCGAGCCGAACGTCTGGCGGATCGCGCCGAGCGCGCTGCTCGGCCGCGACCTGACCGTCGAGCCCGACCTGTCGAACGCGCAGCCCTTCCTCGCGGCGGCGCTGATCACCGGCGGCCGGGTCACCGTCCCGGACTGGCCGGAGCGCACGACGCAGCCCGGCGACGCGCTGCGCGAGATTTTCACCACCATGGGTGGTTCCTGCGAGTTGACCGCCCAGGGCCTGGTCTTCACCGGCACCGGCCGCATCCACGGCATCGACGTGGACCTCGGCGACGTCGGCGAGCTGACCCCCGGCATCGCCGCGGTCGCGGCGCTGGCCGACTCCGAGTCCGTCCTGCGCGGCGTCGCGCACCTGCGGCTGCACGAGACCGACCGCCTGGCCGCCCTTACCAAGGAGATCAACGCGCTGGGCGGCGACGTCACCGAGACCGCGGACGGGCTGCGCATCCGCCCCCGCCCGCTGCACGGCGGCGTCTTCCACACCTACCACGACCACCGGATGGCGACCGCCGGCGCGATCATCGGCCTGGCGGTCGACGGCGTACGGATCGAGAATGTGGGGACCACAGCGAAGACGCTGCCCGACTTCACCGACATGTGGACGGGAATGCTCGGGCCCGTGCCGGAAGCCGCCCCGGCCCGGAGAGTCTGAGAGCTTCCCGCGATGCGCCGCTACGGCAAGAACCCCGACGAGGACGACATCCGCGTCCGCCCCAACCGCAAGGGCAACCGCCCGCGCACCAACATCAGGCCCAAGCACGAGGACGCGGTCGAGGGCTTCGTCCTCACCGTCGACCGGGGCCGGCTCACCTGTCTGGTCGAAGACCGGCAGATCCACGCCATGAAAGCCCGCGAGCTCGGGCGCAAGGGCGTCGTGGTCGGCGACCGGGTCGGCATCGTCGGCGACCTGACCGGGGACAAGGACACCCTGGCCCGGATCGTCCGGGTCGAGCCGCGCAGCTCGGTGCTGCGCCGTACGGCCGACGACGACGATCCGTTCGAGCGGATCGTCGTCGCCAACGCGGACCAGCTCGCGATCGTCACCGCGCTCGCCGACCCGGAGCCCAGGCCGCGGCTGATCGACCGCTGCCTGGTCGCCGCGTACGACGCGGGCCTGGACCCGCTGCTGGTCCTCACCAAGTCGGACCTCACCCCCGCCGACCACCTGCTGGAGACCTACGCGCCGCTCGGCGTCCCCTATGTGGTGACCCGCCGGGACGAACTGGTCGACGGCAACGCGGCGGACCGGGTACGGGAGTTGCTGGACGGCCGGATCACCGCGTTCGTCGGGCACAGCGGCGTCGGCAAGACGACGCTGGTCAACGCCCTGGTGCCGCCGGAGCGGCGGCGCGCCATCGGCGTGGTCAACGCGGTCACCGGCCGCGGCCGGCACACCACCACCTCGGCGCTGGCGCTGCCACTGCCCGGCGACCGCGGCTGGGTGATCGACACCCCCGGCGTACGGTCCTTCGGGCTGCACCACGTGGACCCCTCTCGGGTCATCCTGGCCTTCCCCGACCTGCTGCCGGGCGCCGAGGGCTGCGCGCGGGCCTGCGGTCACGTCGAGGACGGCTGCGCGCTCGACCAGTGGGTGACCGACGGCCACGCCGACCCGTCGCGGCTCTACTCGCTCCGCCGGCTGCTGGCCAGCAGGGAGCGGCGCGAAGGGGACTGACCGGTCTGCCGGTCGCCGGCGGCCGGTCGCCGCCCGCTCCGCGGGGCGGCCGGCCACGTCCGCCGCCGCCCGGCAGACCGACCGGCCACGTTTACTGCCACCCGCTCGAGGTAAATGCATAATCGCACCAGGCCCCGCGCCCCGCCGTCGAATCGGCGCCGGGACAGCGCGGACACGGCAGTCACCGATGCGGGAGGCAAACTCATGGCGTGGCTGCTGGTCGTGGTGGCGGGGCTGCTGGAAACCGGCTTCGCCGTGTGCCTCAAGCTCTCGCACGGCTTCACCCGGCTGTGGCCCACCGTCGCCTTCTGCGTCTTCGCGCTCGGCAGCTTCGGTCTCCTCACGCTCGCGTTGAAGAAGCTGGACGTGGGACCGGCGTACGCGGTCTGGACCGGCATCGGCGCGGCCGGCACCGCGATCTACGGAATGGTCTTCCTCGGCGACATCGTCTCCACGCTCAAGCTGGTCTCGATCAGCCTGGTCCTGGTCGGCGTGATCGGGCTCCAGCTGTCCGGCTCGGCGCACTGAGCGGCCGGCCGTCCACGGCGGTCAGCTCGCGCCGGTCACTTCACGCCGGTCAGCTCGCGCCGGCTCACCCCACTCCAGTCACTTCACGCCGGTCACTTCACGCCGACGAGTACGTCCCTGACCAGCCGGGACACCAGCCGCCCCGCCTCCGCGTCGGAGCCGACCGGGGCGAGCACGTACGAGAGGGTGAGCCGCGCCGCCGCCTCGCAGGCCCAGTGGATGCCGACCGGGTCCGGCTCCTTGTCGTGCTCCCCGACGGCTCCCGCGCCCCCTGTCACGCCCCCTCGCGCGCCTCCTTCGCCGTCGCCGGCTCCCCTGACACCGCTCTCCCGTAACACGGCCACCGCTCGCCGGCGGAACTCCGCGACCAGCCCGTTCGCCGAGGGCGCGCCCGGCACCTGGCCGACGTCCGGGCCCAGCGGGACGCTCCCGCGCTGAGCCGGAACGGCTGGGACGGCCGACACCGCCGCGTCCGGCAGCCGTTCGCCGCGGCAGCCGGTGAGGGCCGCGCGAACCAGCGGGTTCGTACGGGCCGAGCGCAGCGTCCAGACGGCAGCGGCGGCGCAGCAGTCCGCGGCGTCCGCGCCCTCGCGCACGGCGGCGGCGGACAGGACGCGGTCCACGCCGGCCAGGTAGCTGTCGGTCTCGCGCCGCACCAGCGCGCGGGCCAGCCCCTCCTTGCTGCCGAACTCGTTGTAAAGGGTCTGCCGCGAGACCCCGGCGGCGGCCGCGACATCGACCATCCGCACGCCGTCCCACGGACGGCTGGAGAGGATCGTGTAGGCGGCGTCCAGCAGGGATTCACGTGCTGTAGGCATCGTTGCCTCCGGGGCCGGGGAGCTCGCATGCCGGTTGTGCCGACAGAATTGACGCGCCGCCAGGAGGTGTCAATAGCCCTCGCGGGGAGCGCGTGCTGCAAACGTGCGGGGGCGACCGCCCTGCCGCCGGACGATAGTGTTCGCTCATGTCGGACTACCTGGATGACCTGCGCCTCGCCCATGTACTGGCGGACGCCGCCGACGCCCAGACCATGGAGCGGTTCAAGGCGCTCGACCTGAAAGTCGAGACCAAACCGGACATGACGCCGGTGACCGAGGCCGACAAAGCAGCCGAGGAACTGATCCGCAGCTCACTGCGGCGCGCCCGCCCGCGCGACGCCGTGCTGGGCGAGGAGTACGGCAGCGAGGGCTCCGGGCCGCGGCGCTGGGTCATCGACCCGATCGACGGCACCAAGAACTACGTACGCGGGGTGCCCGTCTGGGCCACTCTCATCTCGCTGATGGTGCGCGGCGAAGGCGGCGACGAGCCGGTGATCGGCCTGGTGTCGGCGCCCGCGCTCGGCCGCCGCTGGTGGGCCGCGAAGGGGGCCGGCGCGTTCACCGGACGCAGCCTGTCATCCGCGCACCGGATGCATGTGTCGCAGGTGAACCGGATCTCTGACGCGTCGTTCGGATACTCCTCGCTCACCGGCTGGGAGGAGCGCGGCAAGCTGCCCGGCTTCCTGGAGCTGAGCCAGGACTGCTGGCGCACCCGCGGCTACGGCGACTTCTGGCCGTACATGATGATCGCCGAGGGTTCGGTGGACATCTGCGCGGAGCCGGAGTTGTCGCTGTGGGACATGGCGGCGAACGCGGTCATCGTCCAGGAGGCGGGCGGCCGGTTCACCGGTCTGGACGGCCGGCCCGGCCCGCACAGCGGCGACGCGGCCGCGTCCAACGGCCTGCTCCACGACGAACTGCTGGGCTATCTCAACGGGTAGCGACCGACGGCAGACCGCCCTGGAGCAGGACACAACAGCGCGGGGGCGCAGGCGCGCGCGATGGAGCAGACGGCTCTTCGCGCGCCCTTCGCCATGTCTGCGCACGCCCCTAATCCGGGTCCCGTACGCCCCGCGTGCCAGGTCTCCGGCGCGCCCCCTCGCATGGCTTCCGTACGCCCCCCTTGTTGCGCGGTCATCCCCGTGTGAACATGGAGTGACAGCTTGTGAACTTGTGAATCCTTTCTCGAAGGGATCCACGAAGGAGGTGGCTCCACTCCATGCTCGTACGTGACGCCATGAGCACGGTGGTCCTCACCATCGGACCCTCGCACACGCTCCGCCAGGCCGCCCGTCTGATGGCCGCGCGCCGCGTGGGCGCGGCGGTGGTCCTCGACCCCGACACCTGCGGACTCGGGATTCTGACCGAGCGTGACATCCTCAACTCCCTGGGAGCGGGACAGAACCCGGACCACGAGACGGCGAACGCCCACACCACCACCGACGTGGTCTTCGCCGCCCCCGGCTGGACCCTGGACGACGCGGCGCGGGCCATGACGCACGGCGGCTTCCGCCACCTGATCGTGCTGGACGAACGCGAGCCGGTGGGCGTGGTTTCGGTGCGCGACATCATCCGCTGCTGGACCCCGGCCCCCGAACGTACGGGGGCTGCGGCGCTACCCGTCTGAGGACGGCTCCGGTACGGCCTCGGCACTACACCGGCACCGCGCCGGCACGGCAACAGGCCGGCACGAGCGAAGAGTTCCGACCCCGGCCCCGCCCTGACCCCGACCCCAGGTCCGACCCCAGGCCCGAATCCGGGCAAGCGAAGAGGCCGGAGCCCCAATGGCATCCGGCCTCTTCGTTTTTACGGCGAGCGTCGGTCAGCCGCGCAGGGCCTGGACGGCGGCTTCCAGCCGCTTGCCGTAGTCAGCGTCCGCCTGGCGGAAGTTGTCGATCGCGCGCTTGGCGATGTCATCGCGCGAGACCTGGGAGATGAAGCCGGCGAGGTTCGCGATCAGGCGGTCCTTCTCGCCGTCCGACATCAGCCGGTAGAGGTCGCCGGCCTGCACGAAGTCGTTGTCCTCGGCGTGCAAGGGGGCCTCCGTCTGACCGGTCGCGCCGGTGACCGCGAGCGCCGAGTGCAGCGGCTTGTCGGTCTGCGCCGGGCCGCCGAAGCTGTTCGGCTCGTAGTTCTTGGCACCGCCGTGCCGGCCGTCGTACAGCGCGCCGTCCCGGCCGTGCGTACGGGCCTCGGCGGCGTGCGGACGGTTCACCGGCAGGTGGTCGGCGTTGATGCCGACGCGGTAACGGTGGGCGTCGCCGTAGCCGAAGAGCCGGCCCTGGAGCATCTTGTCCGGGGAGGGACCGATGCCCGGCACGAAGTGCGCCGGCGAGAAGATCGACTGCTCGACCTCGGCGAAGATGTTCTCCGGGTTGCGGTTGAGCTCGAACTTGCCGATCTCGATGAGCGGGTAGTCCGCGTGCGACCAGACCTTGGTGAGGTCGAACGGGTTGAAGCGGTAGGTGGCCGCTTCGGACGCCGGCATGATCTGGACGTGCACCGTCCAGCTCGGGAAGTCACCGCGCTCGATCGAGGTGCGCAGGTCGCGCTGGTGGCTGTCCGGGTCCTCACCCGCGAGCTTCGCCGCCTCCTCGGACGTCAGATTCACGACGCCCTGGTCGGTGTTGAAGTGGTACTTGACCCAGAAGACCTCGCCCGCGGCGTTGTTCCACTGGAAGGTGTGCGAGCCGAAGCCGTGCATGTTGCGGAACGACGCGGGGATGCCGCGGTCGCCGAACAGCCAGGTCACCTGGTGCGTGGACTCCGGCGAGAGACCCCAGAAGTCCCAGACGTTGTCCGCCTCCTGCGAGCCGGTGTACGGGTCGCGCTTCTGGGTGTGGATGAAGTCCGGGAACTTGATGGCGTCCTTGATGAAGAACACCGGGGTGTTGTTGCCGACGAGGTCGTAATTGCCCTCTTCGGTATAGAACTTCAGCGCGAAGCCACGCGGGTCGCGGACGGCGTCGGCCGAGCCGAGGTTGCCGGCGACGGTCGAGAAGCGCGCGAAGGTCTCGGTCTCCTTGCCCACCTCGGAGAGGAACTTGGCGCGGGTGTACTTCGTCACGTCCGCCGTGACGGTGAAGGTGCCGTACGCACCGGCGCCGCGGGCGTGCACGATCCGCTCCGGGATGCGCTCCCGGTTGAAGTGCGCCAGCTTCTCCATCAGCGACTGGTCCTGGACCAGCACCGGGCCACCGATGCCCGCCGTCTCGCTGTTCTGGTTGTCCGCGACCGGAGCCCCGGACTCCGTGGTCAGCGGTCCGGTTGTCTCGCCCTGAACCGTCACGTGCGCCTCCTGCAAAGCTCTCGTCCTGTCCGTCCTGTCCGTCCGGTCCAGACCCTTGGCCTGAACCGATTCCGATCCTACATTGGACAATGTCTAAGTCAAGAAGAAATGGAGACTCGTATCGCGTCCGGCCATGGACAGTCCCGCTGCTAGGCTTGTCCCTTATCTGACTGATAGGTGAATGGCATGAGTGACCTGCTCGATCGACTCCGGGGACGCGGCTGGCGACTGACCGCCCAGCGACGCGTCGTGGCCGAGGTCCTGGACGGGGACCACGTGCACTACACCGCTGACGAAGTGCACGCCCGCGCGACCGCCCTACTGCCCGAGATCTCCCGCGCGACCGTCTACAACACCCTCGGCGAGCTCGTCTCGCTGGGCGAGGTGCTGGAGGTCAGCACGGACGGCCGCGCCAAGCGGTACGACCCGAACGCGCACCGCCCGCACCAGCACCTGGTGTGCGCGAAGTGCGGCACCATCCGGGACGTCCACCCGCAGGGCGACCCGCTCGCCGACCTCCCGGCCGACGGACGCTTCGGCTTCACCGTCTCCACCGCCGAGGTCACCTACCGCGGCGTCTGCCCCAACTGCGCGGGCGGCTGACCGCACCGGCGCACCGCATTCCACCGAGCCCGGCCGGCGGTGCGGACGGGCCGGAACAGGACGGGAACGTGACGAAGGCCCGGATCCAAAAGGATCCGGGCCTTCGTTGTGGTAGCGGGGACAGGATTTGAACCTGCGACCTCTGGGTTATGAGCCCAGCGAGCTACCGAGCTGCTCCACCCCGCGCCGTTGTGAAACCAACTCTACGCGACCGGGGACGGCAGGCCAAATCGGATTCCCGCCGCCCCCGCACACCCGCTTCACCGCTGCCGGGCGGGCTGCCTCGCTGGTCAGAGCCCGACCGCGCCGCTGGTCCCGGGCCGGGGCACCTCACCGTACGGAGCCGGCCGCGCCACCGATCAGGCGATCAAGGCACAGCCGTACGCGAGGGCCGGAGCCCTCATGGCACTGCCGCCGCCCCGCCCAGCCGGGCAACCCGTGTCAGGCCGTGAGCTCCTGGCCCAGCGCGTCGCGCAGCCGGGCCGCGCGCTCCGCGACCTCGGCCGGTCCCAGCTCGACCGCCCGCGCGCACCACTGCTGCCCGGCGGCGGGCTCGCCGCGCCGGGCCGCGAGCAGCGCGAGGCGCAGCGCGGCCCGCCCGTGGCCGGCTCCGGCCGCCCGGGTCCACCACAGCGCGGCCTCCGGCTCGCTGCCCTCCCGGGCCAGCAGTAGACCCAGGTTGAACGCGCCGTTGCGGCTGCCGGCCTCGGCCGCCGTGCGGTACCAGTGCGCCGCCTCGACCACGTCGCCACGGGTCGCCGCGAACATGCCGACCCGCACCTGCGCGCGCCGGTGGCCCTGCCGGGCCGCCCGCTCGTACCACTCCTCGCACTCCGGGGAGGTGCCGCCCTCGGCCGCCGCGCCCACACCGTCCGCCGGGGCCGCCGCCTGCCGGTCGAGCAGCGCGCCCAGCCGGAAGGCCGCCTCGGCGCTGCCGCCGCCCGCCGCACAGCGCAGGTGCCGCTCGGCGGCGTGCTCGTCGCCGTCGCGCAGCAGCGCGATGGCGACCTGGAGCGCGGCCTCGGTGTGCCCGGCCGCGGCGGCGCGCTCGTACCAGCCACGGGATTTGCCGTCCTCGCCGCGCCCCGCGTGCAGGATGCCGAGGTTGAACGAGGCGTCGACGCTGCCCGCCTCGGCCGCCTTGGAGAACCAGGGCTCGGCGCCGGACGCGTCGCCGCGCTGCAACAGCAGTACGGCGAGGGCGTTGGCGGCCTCGCGATGGCCGGCGTAAGCGGCGCGGCGGTACCACTGCTCGGCCTGCGCCGCGCGCTCCTGCGCGGTGCACAGCAGAGCCAGGTTGTACGCGCCGTTGACGTCGCCGGCGTCCAGGGCGGCGCGGTACCAGCGCTCGGCGGACTGCGGCTCGCCCCGGGCCGCGTGCAGAGCGCCCAGCGCGTTGGCCGCGTTGCCGTCGCCGTCCTGGGCGGCGCGCCGCCACCAGATGGCGGCGCTGTCGTCGTCCCCCGCGTCGCGCAGCAGGAAGCCGAGCGCGCAGGCGGCGCGCGGCTCGCCGTCCTTGGCGGCGGTCAGGTACCAGCGGCCGGCCTCCTGCGTCTCGCCGCGCTCCTCCAGGAGCGTGCCGAGGTGCAGCGCGGCGCGGCGGTGGCCGCGCGCGGCGGCCTGCCGGTACCACTGCTCGGCTTCGTCGTCTCCGACAGCCTCGGCGGCGGCGCCGGCGGTGTCCCGCCCCGGGTCCGCCCCGTTCTCGTACGGGCCGCGCTGCTCCGAGTCGTGCGGGCCGTGCTTGTCGAGTCCCTGCTCGTCCAGGCCCCGCTTGTCCAGGATGCGGGCGTAGCGGTACGCGGCCTCGCGGTGGCCCTGCTCGGCGGCGGCGCGGAACCAGCGCGCGGCGCCGACGTCGGTGCGGTGTTCGAGCAGATCGGCGAGGGCGTACGCGCCCAGCGCGTGGCCGGACTCGGCGGACTGCCGCAGCCAGTACTCGGCGGCGGGCTCGTCGCCGCGCTCGCGGTAGTAGCGGCCCAGCGCGTGGGCCGCCGCGGCGGAGCCGGCGACGGCTGCGATGCGCCACCAGCCGGCCGCCTCCTCGGCGTAACCCCGCTGGTGCAGCAGGACTCCGAGGTTGTTGGCGGCGGCCCGGTCGCCTTCGGCGGTGGCCGCGCGCAGGTACGACTCCGCGCCGTCGAGGTCTCCGCGGCGCAGCAGCAGCGAACCGAGGACACTCATCGAGGTGGTGTCGCCGACGTCCGCGCCACGGCGGTGCCGGGTCTCGGAGGCGGCGTCGGTGGCGTTCACGCCGCCCGCGCAGCCTTCAGCGACGGTCGGCCGCTCCGGATCGCGCCCGTCGCCGGACGCATCCACAAACCGACATGAATCCAACAGACTTGCCTTGTCCCCCATAGAACCCATCGTCGCACCACCCACAACCCTCGTACACCTGGTATACCGCAGCCGGGTGTGGTCACTTCGGAGGTTTGTCGATTTCCCGATACGACGACATGTCAAACATCCGACACAGTGGTCCGAACACACAACAAGGCCCGAAGTCCGGGGACTTCGGGCCTTGTATGAAGTAGCGGGGACAGGATTTGAACCTGCGACCTCTGGGTTATGAGCCCAGCGAGCTACCGAGCTGCTCCACCCCGCGCCGTTGTGAACCAAAGGTACCACGGCGCGGGGTGGAGCTTGTTCAGCTGCCCGGCTTCTTGTCCTTGTCCCCGGGCTTGTCCCCTGACTTGTCCGGGGACTTGCCGGCTGACTTCCTCTTCTCGGCGGCCTTGGCCTCCGCGTCGGCGGCCCGCTGCAGCGCGTCCCCCAGGTTCTGCTGGGCTTCGCCGTAGGCCTTCCAGTCCTTGGCCTCGAGGGCCTTCTCGCCGTCCTCGAAGGCCTTTTGGGCGTCCTTCACGGCTTCCTGCACCGTCGGGTCCTCGGAAGGCTGCCCGGTGTCACCCTGGCCCGGTGGCTTCGTCGTGCCGCCAGGTTCGGAACTGCCTTCGCCGAAGACCTTGTCCAGCGCCTCCCCGAGAGTGTTCTCGAAGGCGGTCTGATCCCCGTAGGAGACCAGAACCTTCTTCAGCAACGGGTAGTTGGTGCCGGCGCCCCGGACGTAGACCGGTTCGACGTAGAGCAGACCACCGCCCAGTGGCACCGTGAGCAGGTTGCCGTACTCGACCTGCGAGTCGCCTCTCTTCAAGATATTGATCTTGTCGGCGATCTCGGTGTCCGAGTTGAACTTGCTCTGCACCTGCTGTGGTCCCGAAACCGTGGTCTCGGACGGCAGTTTGAGGATTCTGATCTTGCCGTAATCGGCGCTCTTGGCGTTCGCGTCGACGGCCATGAAGGCGCCCAGGTTCTCCCGTTGGTTGGGAGTGAAGGTCGTCGTCAGCGAGAACGACTGCGCCTTCTGGTCCGGCATCTTCATGCTCAGGTAGTACGGCGGGACCGCGTTGCCCGACTTGTTGGTCGGGTCATCCGGGATCTGCCACACCTCACTGCCGCTGTAGAACTGCACCGGGTTGGTGACGTGGTAGCGGGTGAGCAGCTCGCGCTGCACCTTGAACAGGTCCTGCGGGTAGCGCAGGTGCTCCATCAGCTGGCCGCTGATGGCGCTCTTCTTCTCCACCGTCCCGGGGAAGGCCTTCATCCAGGTCTTCAGGACCGGGTCCTTCTTGTCCCACTGGTAGAGCTTGACCGAGCCGTCGTAGGCGTCGACCGTCGCCTTCACCGAGTTCCGGATGTAGTTGACCCGGTTCTGCTGCGCGACCACGGACCGCTGCCCGTCGGTCTCGTTCAGCGAGTCGGCCGTGGTGTCGCCGAGCGTCGTACGGGACGCGTACGGATAGCCGTTCGTCGTCGTGTAGGCGTCAATGATCCACTTGACCCGGCCGTCCACCACCGCGGGATAGGCGTCGCCGTCGATGGTCAGCCACGGGGCGACCGCCTCGACGCGCTCCTTGGGTGTCCGGTTGTAGAGAATCCGCGACCCCTCGCCGATCGCTCCGGAGTAGAGGATCTGCGGCTCGCCGAAGGCCACCGCGTAAGCGGCCCGGTTCACCGGGTTGGAGAGGTCGACACCGCTCTTGCCCTTGTAGCTGTAGCTCTTCTCACCGGTGTCGTCGGAGTAGTCGAGCTCCTTCTGCGGGCCGCCGACGATCGAGTACTGCGAGGTCTTCTCGCCGTAGTAGATCCGCTGCTGGTAGTCGCGCAGCTCGCCCTTGGCGGGGAGGTCCTTCTCGGTGAAGTCCGGCGCGCCGGTCCGCACCGTCCCGGTTCCCTTGGCGGCGATCGCGCCGTAGCCGTGGGTGAACTTGAAGTGGTCGTTGATCCAGCTGCGCTCGGGGATGCCGCTGATGTTCAGCTCGCGCAGACCGATGACGGTGTCCTGCTCCTTGCCGTCCTCGTTCTTGTAGCGGTCCACGTCCAGGGTCGCGGGGAACTGGTAGTAGCCGCGCACCCGCTGGAGCTGCTGGAAGGTGGGCGAGACGACGTTCGGGTCGAGCAGCCGGATGCTCGCGGTGCTGTCCGCGCCCGCGCGCAGCTTCGCGTTGTCCTCCTTGGACTTGGCCTCGAAGTCGCCCTTGTACTCCTTGACCTGGGAGCCGGCGATGTCGTAGGCCTTGCGCGTCGCGTCGATGTTCTTCTTGATGTACGGCGTTTCCTTGGCCTGCTCATTCGGCTGGACCTGGAACTTCTGCACGATCGCCGGGTAGAGCCCGCCGATCAGGATCGCCGAGAGCACCATCAGCCCGAAGCCGATCACCGGCAGCTGCCAGGTGCGCCGCCAGAGCGTCGCGAAGAACAGCACCGCGCAGATGACCGCGATGCAGAACAGGATCGTCTTGGCCGGCAGATAAGCGTTGGCGTCGACGTACCGCAGGCCGGTCCAGCCCTCGGTCGACTTCAGACCGCTGGACTTCACCGCCAGGCCGTACCGGTCGAGCCAGTACGCGACGGCCTTGAGCGCCACGAAGATGCCGAGCAGCACCGACAGATGGCCGGTGGCCGCCGAGGTCGCCCGCGCGCCGGGGCTGGTGATGCGCAGCCCGCCGTACAGGTAGTGCACCAGCGCGGCGGCGATCAGGCAGAGCACCGCCGCCGCGAAGCCGAAGCTCAGCAGGAACCGGAACCAGGGCAGGTCGAACGCGTAGAACGCCACGTCCATCTTGAACTGGGGGTCCTTCTGACCGAAGGACACCCCGTTGACCCACATCAGCCAGGTCCGCCACTGCCCGGACGCGGACGCCCCGGCGATGAGCCCGATCAGGGCCGTGACCCCGAGCAGCACCCACTTCTTGTACGGGGCGATGCCCATCCGGTAGCGGTCGAGACTCTGTTGTTCCAGCGACATCGCGCTGAGCGGCGGCCGGAGCCGGTGGGCCAGCCAGATGTTGACCCCGACGGCCGCGGCCATCAGGAGTCCGAAGAAGAAGAAAAGACCGATCTTGGTCCACAGGGTGGTGGTGAAGACCGATGAGTACCCGACCGAGCGGTACCAGAGCCAGTCGGTCCAGAACCCCGCGAACATGACGAACGCCATGGCCAGCACGGCCAGTACGCCAACGGTCATGAGCAGGGTCCGGACGCGCCGGGACGGTCGGCCGACTCTGATCCGCGGGCCGGTCGGGCCTCCGCCGCGGTCCGGCATCTGGAAAGCCAAGGTGCGCACCTCGAAGAATCGCTGTCGAATAAGCGGGCCCGGTGATACTAGGGCCCACCTGTAGCAACTTACTCAGGCTTTACCCAGTTCCCGTTTCCGGGGACGAACCAGGCAGGATATTCAGCATGTCCAACCCTTCCAGCGACGGCACCCCCCTCGCATCGAGCCCACTCACCCGTGCCGTACTCGAAATCGACGCGTATTCGGCCGGACTCGGCTGGGACAAGCCCGCCCGTCTCTTCGCCCTGGTCGACACCGCTCGGCTGCGCAGCCAGGAGCCCGGCCTCGCGGCCCAGCTCGGCCTGGACGACCCCGGGAACACCTCGGCGGCTCTCACCCCCATCGAGCAGGACGAACTGCCCCCGGGCAAGGCGCTCGACGAATTCCTCGGCACCGTCGCCTGGCCGGACTCGGTCGTCGGCTGCGCCATGACGGTGGAGCGGCTGATGCTGCCGGCCTCCGCGGAAGGCGCGGTTCCGGAGGGTCTGAACGAGGCCAAGCTGGCCGACTGGGTCGCCCGGCACCCGGACCGCCAGGAGGTGCGGATGACGGTCGCGGTGCTGCGGGACGGGGCGCGGGAGTCCGCCGTGCGGCTGCGCGAGAAGGACTCGGCGACCGAGGTGCTCACCGGCGCGGGCCTGGTGCCGGGACTCGCCGAGGCACTGGCCGCGACCTTCGAGGCGTAGACCTTCGAGGCGTAGCGCGGGGCCGTTCCGCGAAGGCTGCCGTTCCAGTGGACCGGTCAGCCTGTCGCGCACTGCGACAGGCCGGCCGTGTCCCCCTTGCGGATGTGCTCCAGGGCGCCCAGCGCGTCGTCGATGGTGCCGACCTTCACCAGGGTGAGGCCCTCCGGGACATCCTTGGCCGCGGCGGCGCAGTTGTCCTTCGGCGTGAGGAAGTACTCGGCGCCCTTGCCGCGCGCGCCGACGGTCTTCATCTCGATGCCGCCGATCGGGCCGACCTTGCCCTTCTCGTCGATCGTCCCCGTGCCGGCGACGAACTTTCCGCCGGTGAGGTCGGCCGGGGTGAGCTTGTCGACGATGCCGAGGGAGAACATCAGCCCGGCGCTGGGGCCGCCGACATCGGCCAGCTTGATGTCTATGTCGAACGGGAAGGTGTGGTCGATCCCGGCCTGGATGCCGACGATCGCGCGGCCGTCGCCCGGCGCCTTCTTGGTGGTGACGGGGACGAGCTTGCCGCCCTTGACCCGCTGGCCGGCCTTCGGCTCCTTGCCCGCCTTGGCCGCCGCCGCGGCCGTCTTGGCGGGGATGAGGGAGAAGACGACCTTCTCGCCGGGCTTGTGCTCGGTGACGAGCTTCGCGACGTCTCCGGGCTCCTTGACCGCCTTGCCGTCCACGGCCTTGACGACGTCGCCCGCGTGCAGCTTGCCTTCGGCCGGGCTGTCCTTGACGACGGTGGAGACGATCACCTGGGAGCCGACCGGAATCTTCAGTTCCTTGAGCGCGGCGACCTTGGCGCTCGCCTGCGACTGGCTGAACTCCTCGGCGTTCTCCTGGTTGGCCTGCTCCGCCGACTGGCCGTCCGGGTAGAGCGTGGTGTGCGGGACGACCGCGTTGTCGTGGGTCAGCCAGCCGTAGACCGCCTCGACCAGGTTCATCCGGTAGTCGGCGCCGGTGACGCGGACCGTCGTCATGTTGAGGTGGCCGGACGTGGGGTAGGTCTTGCGGCCGGAGATGTTCAGCACCGGCTCGCCGCCATGGTCGCCCAGGGTGTTCACCGTCGGTCCGGGGGACATCTCGGAGTAGGGCACGGTGATCAGCACCCCCGCACAGAGCAACGCGATCAGTATGAGGGTGGAGGCGAGCATCGTCGCAGTGCGGCGTGGCATGGAACGACAGTACGGGACAGGTATGACACCCGACCTCCGGGGCCGGTCCGTCCGTGGCAGGGCCTCGGCCGCAGTGCGGGGCGCGTCGGCCGCCGTACCAGCAGCGCGTCCGCGCCGGTCGTGTCAGGCGGCGTCGGTGCGGGGCTCCGGCCGCTCCATCGCCTCGCGGAACCGTGCGTATCCGGCGAGTTCGGCGACGTCGGCCACCTTGCGGTGACGGGTCGCCCAGGCGCTCCACACCGCGGCGAACACAGCGGCGAGTACCGGAATGAGCAACCAAGCGAGCGCCGCCATACCGGTCTCCCAACCCCTAAATGCAACTTCAACTGACAGATGAGCAGATTAACCATCCGACAGTGCAACGCTCACGGCAGGGGGTGGGTTACGCAACCGGAGACCGGGCTCACCGGGGTCCGACCGCGCGTTCGGTGCCGCGTTCGGTGCCGCGTTCAGTGCCGCGTTCGATGCCACGTTCAGTGCTCGCAGGCGCCGACCCACTCATCGGTCCCGTCCGCGAACGTCTGGTGCTTCCAGATCGGGACCTCGGCCTTGAGGTCGTCGATGAGCCGGCGGCAGGCCTCGAAGGCCGCTCCCCGGTGCGGGCAGGAAACCGCGACGATCACGGCCGGTTCACCCACGGCCAGCTCGCCGACCCGGTGCACGGCCGCCATGGCCCGTACGGGGAAGTCCGCGGCCACCTTCTCGGCGACCCGGCGCATCTCGGCCGTGGCGGTGGGATGGGCGGAATAGCCGAGCCTGGCGACGTCGGCGCCGCTGTCGTGATTGCGCACGGTGCCGACGAACAGCGCCGTACCGCCCGCCGAGTCGTCCCCGACGGCCGCGAGGACCTCGTCGACGGAGAGCGGCGTGTCACGGATCGCGAGCAGCCGGATCGGGTCCGGGGTCGCGAGCTCACCTGGGTGGTCGTGCGTGCGTGCCATGGGTCCATCGTGCCGCACCGGCCGGCGGATTCGGAATAGACGTTTCACCAGGTCCGGGGGTGGCGGGACTGGAGGATCACCGGAGACTCGCGGGCGGAGCCGCCGCACGGCCGGAGGGCTTCCGCGGGCTGTCCCCGAACAGACCCGGAAAGCTCCGGGGCGCTGCCGCCCGACGCGCTCCGGGGACTCCGGCGGCTCCGCCGCTAGCGCCGCCTGGCCTTCCGGACCCGGCGGACCAGCGCCGCCGTGCCGACCAGCGCGACCGTCGCGCCCGCGGCGCCCAGCGTCGTGGCGTCCTTACGGCCCAGCCTCCGGCCCGCGACGGTGTGCCGTCCGGCGACTTCCTCCAGCAGCTCGGCCAGCACCTCTTCGTTGGTCCACCGCGGCCGCCAGCCCGCCTCGTGCAGCTTGCTGCCGCTGACCACCCAGGGGTGCATCGTGTACGCGAGGTCGCCGGCCGGAGAGGGCGTCAGGCCCAGCCGGTGCAGCCGGGAGGCCGCGCCCAGGGCGATCGCCGAGGGCAGTTCCATCCGCCGGATGCCGGTCAGCTCCTCGACCTCCTCCTGCTCCAGCCAGCCGTCGCAGCCGACCGCCAGCTCCCCGTCCACCTTTTCCAGGGCGGCGTACTCCAGTGCGGTGACCAGGTCCTCCACATGGCAGAACTGCCAGGTCGGCCGGGAGCCGGCGACGACCAGCAGCCGCGGCGACTCGAAGTAGCGGGTCAGCGCGGTGTCCGTGCCGCCGACCAGCACGCCGGGGCGCAGCACGGTGACGTTCAGGCCGGGGTGCGCGCGGGGCGCGCGGCGGCCGAGCCGTTCGATCTCCAGCAGGTCGCCGACGCCGGTGGCCTCGGCGGTGGCGCGCAGCTCGGCGTCCTCGGCGAGCGGCACGTCGTTGTCGGGCAGCGCGCCGTAGACCATGGCTGAAGAGCACAGCACGACGCGGTGCACACCGACCGCCGCGGCTGCGGTCAGCACGGTCTGGGTTCCGCGCACGTTGTAGGCCGTTCGGGCGGCGGGGTCGGTCTCCAGGTCGAGGTCGAGGGCGAGGTGCACGACGACGTCCGCGCCGCGCAGTTTCTCGGCGATGGCGGGATCCCGTACGTCCAGGACATGCCAGTGCGCTTCGGCCGCCTCCCCCCTGCGCTCGTCGATGGCCACGACTTGTTTGACTTCTTCGGAGTTCACTAGCTGTTGCGTGAGCAGGGCGCCGACTCCGGAGGCGGCACCCGTGACAGCGATGACGGGGCGGCGCGCGGCTCTGGCTCGACCGTTTCGCGCTGCGCGAACGTGCGGATCTGGGGAACTCACCGGGCGTCTCCAGCGGTTGTCTTCAGTACGTACTCGTGTAGACGCGTACGTACCAGGTGGCGTCCATCCTGCCGCAGTAACCGGGACAGCGGAGCACCGAGCCCCGAAGCGGGCAGGGTGTCTAGGCTGGGTTGTGTATGTCGGGCAGTCGCCGTCGGCCTCGGGCCGGCGGCCCTACGAGCCGAGGAAACCCGTGAGTGACAACCCATTTGGATTCGGCCTTCCGCCGGAGGAGCCGGAGGACGGCGACGACGGTAAGAAGCAGGGCGGTCAGGGACCGGTGAACCCGCTCGGGTTCGGCGGCGGCTCAGGCGCGGACAATCCGTTCGCCGCGCTCTTCGGAGGCATGGGCCCGTCCGGTGCCATGAACCCGAACGACCTGGGCGCCGCGTTCCAGAAGCTGGGCCAGATGCTCTCGTACGAGGGCGGCCCGGTGAACTGGGACATGGCCAAGGACATCGCCCGCCAGACGGTGGCCCAGGGCACCGCGGACGGCGCCAAGGACGCGAGCGTGAGCCCCGGCGAGCGCGCGGCGGTCGAGGAGGCCGTCCGGCTCGCCGACCTGTGGCTGGACGGCGTGACGTCGCTGCCGTCGGGCTCGGGCTCGGTGGTGGCGTGGAGCCGCGCCGAGTGGGTCGAGGCGACCCTCCCGGTGTGGAAGGACCTGGTGGACCCGGTCGCGGAGCGGGTCGGGCTGGCCATGGGCGATGTGCTCCCCGAGGAGATGCAGGCCATGGCGGGCCCGCTGCTCGGCATGATGCGGTCCATGGGCGGCGCGATGTTCGGCACCCAGATCGGGCAGGCGGTGGGCGTGCTGGCCGGAGAGGTGGTGGGCTCGACCGATATCGGGCTGCCGCTGGGACCGGCGGGCAAGGCGGCGCTGCTGCCGGTGAACATCGCGGCGCTGGGTTCAGGGCTGGGCATCCCGGAGGACGAGGTGCGGCTCTACCTCGCGCTGCGCGAAGCCGCCCACCAGCGGCTCTTCGCGCATGTGCCGTGGCTGCGCTCGCATCTGTTCGGCGCTGTCGAGGGCTACGCCCGCGGCATCAAGGTGGACACCGCGAAACTGGAGGACATGGTCGGCCAGCTCGACCCCTCGCACCCCGAGGAGCTCCAGACCGCCTTGCAGCAGGGCATGTTCCAGCCGGAGGACACCCCGGAGCAGAAGGCGGCGCTCGCGCGGCTGGAGACGGCTCTGGCGCTGGTCGAGGGCTGGGTGGACGCGGTCGTGCACGCGGCGGCCTCCCCGCACCTGCCGGCCGCCGACGCGCTCCGCGAGACGCTGCGGCGTCGGCGGGCGAGCGGTGGTCCCGCGGAGCAGACCTTCGCGACGCTGATCGGGCTGGAACTGCGGCCCCGCCGGCTGCGGGACGCCTCCCGGCTGTGGGCCCTGCTGGCGGACGCGCGGGGTACGGACGGCCGGGACGCCCTGTGGGAGCACCCGGACATGCTGCCGACGGCGCAGGATCTGGACGACCCGGACGGGTTTGTGCACCACGAGCACCTGGACTTCTCCGAGCTGGACAAGATGCTCGGGGAAGCCGCGGACGGCGACCGCTCGCAGGGCGCGAAGCCGGACCTGACGAAGGGGAGCGAGGGACCTGGAGACGGTCCGGAAAAGGGTACGAAGGACGCCGCCGAGGACGACAAGGGTGGCGAGGACGGCGGCAAGGACGCCCCTGGCGACGGGGACGACAGCGCGAAGTGAGTCCTGAGCGCGGGACGACCCCGGGAGCGGAAACGATCCACTCGGCGGGCGTTCATGAGGCGGGTCCTCATGAGGCGGGCCTGCACGAAGCCGGTCTTCATCGGGACGCGGTGCGGGTCATCGAGGCGTGGCCCGCACCGGACGCCGGGCAGGAGCAGCTCCGGCTCAGCTACGCGGAGCACCTGGCCGCGCGTCCGGACGGGATGTGGAAGGCGTGCCGGGAGGGTCACATCACCGCCAGCGCGCTGGTGATCGACCCGGTCGGCGAGCGGGTGCTGCTGACGCTGCACCGCAAGCTGCGGATGTGGCTCCAGATGGGCGGGCACTGCGAGCCCGGTGACGCCCGGCTCGCGGACGCGGCGCTGCGCGAGGCCGCCGAGGAGTCGGGGATCGTCTCCGGCCTGGAGCTGTTGCCGGGCGGGCCGGTCCGTTTGGACCGGCATTCGACGCCCTGCGCCTGGCATCTGGACGTGCAGTACGCCGCCGTCGCCCCGGCCGGTGCACTCGAGGCGATCAGCGACGAGTCGCTGGACCTGCGCTGGTTCGGATACGACGAGGTGGCGGGCGTGGCCGACGCCTCGGTCGTACGGCTGCTGGACCGCACCCGCGCGCTTCTCTAGAGGCGCGCGGGCGCGGCCCGGCCGGGACCCGCGTCAGTTGGTCCAGATGTTGCCCTGGTTCTGGCCGTGGGCGCCCTGCTGGCCCACGCCGAACTGGGCGCGCACGCCCTGGCCGATCTCCGCGTTCTGCGGCGGCATCAGCTCGCTGGGCTGGACGAGCGCGTAGCCCTGGCCGAGGAAGCTGAGCTCCCAGCCCTCGCCGGTGTTGCCGCGCCGCCGGAACACGCCCGAGGAGTGGGTCTGCGCCTGCATCTGGACCCGCAGCGAGGTGGACCAGGCGACGACCGCGTCGGCGTCCGCGTTGACGTACTTCTCCGGGGTGACCTGCATCATCAGCGGCTGGCCCGAGGTCATCAGCGCGACCTTGCCGCGCCCCGAGATGTTGAGGTTGTACTTCCCCGAACCGGAGACGCCGAACTGGCTGTCCACCGCGATCGCCTCCCAGTGCAGCGCGGAGTCGAGCGCGAGGACATAGCTGCTGTCCACCGTCAGCCCGTCCTGGTCCACCTCCATGATGTGGACGTACTGCGCGAGGTTGGCGAGGTAGACGGTGCCCTGGCCTGAGCAGCGCATCAGGTCGAGGCCCTCGCCGGTGTTGGCGCGGGCCCGGCGCTGGCCCTGGGTCTGGTACTCACCGTCGAATTCGAGCAGCCCCTGGTAGGCGACCATCGCGCCCTTGCGGGCGAGGACGTCGTCGTGGCCGGTGAGGCCGATCCGCAGCAGCTGCGGATTCTGCAGGGCGTACCGCTCCTGCGTCTGGTTCTCGGTGTATCCGAAAAGCGGGCTCTGCATGGTTTCCCGTTCCCCCTCAGCCCCGGGCCCGGAGCCGGTCGGTGCTGTCCTCGCTGGGCTGTACGACGACGAATCCCTGGCCCGAGAAGGCGATCTGGTACGCCTCACCGCTGCCCCGGCCGAGCATCGAGGATGCCTTGAAGCTGCGCTTCCCCTTCATCTTCAAACCGGTGGACCACGCGACGAGCGCGTCCGGGTCCACATAGGTCTCGTCCGCGCCGCTGCCGCAGTCGACGACGATCGGGGCGCCCCGGGAGGTCAGGGCGACCCAGCCGGTGCCGGAGACTCCGACGTTGAACAGACCCTGTCCGGCGAACTTGGCCATCCCCTTGACCCGCTGGACGCCCCACTGGAGGTGGGCGTCGAAGGCGAGCAGGTTGGTGCCGTTGACCGAGACGGAGTCGTTGTCGAGGTTCACGCAGATGACGTCCGCGCCGTAGTCGGCGAGGTAGAGCAGGCCGTCACCGCTGCACTTCATCAGCGGCGCGCCTTCGCCGGTGAGCCACTGGGACGCCATCTGGCGCACCGCGGGCGGGTTCGGCTCGTACTGCACGAAGCCCTCGTACGCGACCATCGAGCCGGTGCGCGCGAAGAGGTCCTGGCCGCTCTGCATGGCGACCTTGAGCATGCTGCTGCCGTGGTTCTCCATACGGGCTGCGGCCGGCGTGGGGGCGTAGCCCGCGATCATTTGCTGGTCCATGACGGGCTCCCTTAGACCTCGTAGGGCTGAACGACGATGAAGTTGCCGGGCGCACCGCGGAACTGGAGGTTCACGGTCTCCCCGCTGTGGCCGGGGTAGGCGTTCCTGCGCAGCCGCACCTGGCTGGAAATGATCACCTGGGAGGCCGCGGACCAGGCGACGATGGCGTTGCAGTCCGCGAAGGTGGTCGGCGTCACCGGCAGCACCACCGGCGTGCCCTGGGTCTTCACGATGACCGTGCCCGTGCCCTGGAACTGCATGGTGAACAGCGCGCCGCCGGGGATGCCGTGGCCCTCGATGCGGCGCACCTCGTGCTGAAGCGACTCGTCGAAGGCGAGCACGTTCTCGGCGGAGACGCAGATCGCGTCGCCCTGTAGCTCGATGGGGTGGACATGGGCGGCGTTCTCCGCGAAGAAGACCTGCCCCTGGCCCGTGCAGCGCATCAGCTGCATCTCCTGGCCGGTCGCGTTGCCGACGATCCGGCCGCGGAAACCCGCGCCCTTGTAGCTGAAATCGACCTTGCCCTGGTAGAGCACCATGCTGCCCTGGCGGGCCAGGACCGGGCTCGCGTCGGCACCGAGATCGACCCGGATCAGCTTGGAGTTCTGCGGCGTCCAGCGCTGGCCGGTCGGTGCTTCGCGGTACTTCTGCAGCGCCGCGCCGAGGCCGGCGACGGCAGCGCCCTGGGGGGCCGCCTGCGGCTGACCGTACGGGCCCGGCTGACCCTGCTGGCCGGGGACCTGACCGGGTTGCGGCTGGCCGGGGAACTGGCCCGGCGCGCCCGGGGGGCCCTGCGGTTGGCCCTGCGGATAGCCGTACGACTGCCCTGGCGGCTGGCCCTGGGGTTGCCCGTACGGCTGGTTCGGCACTCCGGGCGGCGGGATCTGGCCACCTTGCGGCGGCGGCTGCTGACCGGGGTACTGGCCGGGCGGTGCCATCGGGGCGGCGATGGTGGGCGCCCCGTGCATCTGCTGGCTGCCGGGAGCGGGCGGTGTCGCGCCCTGCGGCGGCGCGAAGCTCTGCGTGGCGGCCGGCTGGGCCGGTTGGGGCTGCTGCGGTACGGCCGGCGGTGCGCCCTGCGGCGGACCGAAGTCGGGCGCGGGCTGCGCGGCGGCGGGCGGAGCGCCGAAGCCGGGGGCCGCGCCGCCCGGCGGGGGCGCGAAACCGGGAGCGGCCGCCGGCGCCTGCGCCGGTGGCTCCTCCTCCGCGACCTCACCTCCGAAGTTCTTCAGCAGCGCGTCGAGGCCGCCGTCGAACCCCTGGCCGACGGCGGCGAAGCGCCATACGTCCTTGAGGTAGAAGTCGCCGAGCATCACGGCGCGCTCGGTGCTGAACTCGGCGCCCGTGAAGGCGTAGCGGACGACTTCCTCGCCGCCCGCCACGATCCGGATGTAACCGGGGCCGACCTGCGACATCTGTCCCGCGCCGTCGAGCGTCGCGGTGAACGAGAGCCGCTGGATCCGTGCCGGAACGCGGTCGAGCGTCACCCGGAAGGATTCGGTGTCGCCGGCCTGCTCGCCGAGCTGCTGGATCGACTCCTCGGGCGATTTCGGCTGATTGAAGAAGATGAAGTAGCGGTCGTCGGAGAGCTGCTCATTGGCGTCGAGCCCGAAACAGCTGATGTCGAAGGACAGGCCGGGCCCCGCGATCTGCACGCCTACGTACAGATCCGTCCCTGCTGTCAGGTCACTGATCTTGGCCTTGTGGCCGCGCTGGAATTCCCTGGCCATACGTAACGACCGTCCCCCGTTCGGATACCACCATTGCGTTGCGCGCCAGGCTAACCGCTGGCGCGGACATGAGGCGATGCCGGGGCGCAGATCGTCAGGCTCATTCCGGGCGGGCCTCGGGCAACTGCGGCAGCCGGTCCGCCGCGACCACTCCTTCGAGATATCCGCGGGCCCGCTCGGTCCGCGGATACGCCTCAAGGAGCAGCCAGAAGCGCGGTCCGTGGCCGGGAACGAGCAGGTGGGCCAGCTCGTGGACGAGCACATAGTCCACGACGTACTCGGGCATGCCCTGGAGCCGGTGCGAGAGGCGGATGCTGCCCTCGGCCGGGGTGCACGAGCCCCACCGGGTGTTCTGGTTGGTCACCCAGCGCACGCTGCTCGGCCGGGCCCGCCCTTCGAGGTACTGGACGGACAGCCGCTCGGCGCGGGCCGCGAGTTCGCTGTCGCCCAGGACCCGCTTGCTCTCCTGGGCCGCCAGTTTGTCCAGCATCACATGGACCCAGCGCTGCTCCTCGGCCTCGGACATCCGGGCCGGGATGAGCACGACCGTGCGGTCGCCCTCCCGGTACGCGGAGACCGTTCGGCGGCGGCGCGCACTGCGGCGGACCTCGACCGCGCTCGTCCCGGACCCGCGGGTCGGCGGGCTCGGGGCGCTGCTGTGCTGTGTTTCTCCGGCACGGTGCGAGGGATCGGCGGGCACGTCTCGACGTTACCTGCTGGTGGCGGCGGAAGTCCCGTCCCCGAGCCGGTTCACGGACGAAACAAGCCGTGACACCCGCTGAGCCCCGCATCGGTTGTACGACTATTGCCACCGCCTGTGGACAACTTTCGACGCGTTTCGAGCGGACCGGGCAAGGTGGAAACCGTCCGACGGGAGCGGACCGGCGAACGGGCCGGCCGACAGGCCCGCCGGTCAGGGGGAGGCGACGATGCATCCGATGCTCAAGCCCGCGCTGCGGCGCGGCTGGCGCGACCGGCAGACCGTGCAGTTCGGGGTGGCGCCGGCGCACGCGGTGGTGCTGGGCCCGGTGGACACCGCGACGGGCAGTTTCCTGGACCTCATCGACGGCACCCGCGGCCTGCCCCTGCTGCACCGGGAGGGCCGGGCGATGGGGCTGTCGGCCGAGCGGATCGACGGGCTGCTGGAACGGCTGGCCGGGGCGGGTCTGATCGACGACCCGACGCGTGCGGGCAGCCGCGACCGGGTGGGCGGAACCCCTGTGAACAGCGGATTCATGAGTGGCGACGGCAGCGGCAGCCCGCCCGGCGCGGGGCTTGGCGGCGGGCAGGAGTCCTTCGACCGGTTGCGGCCCGATCTGGCCTCGCTGTCCGTGGTGCATCCGGAGCCGGACGGCGGCTGGGCGCGGTTGGCGGCGCGCCGGGCGACGCGGGTGCAGGTTCGGGGCGCGGGGCGGGTCGGTGCGGCGGTCGCCGCGCTGCTGTCGGCGGCCGGAGTGGGGCAGGTCGATGTGCTGGACGGTGGCTGCGTGGAGGCCTGGGACGTCAGCCCCGCCGGGGTGCCGGCCGACCGGATCGGCGAACGGCGGGACGCGGCGGCGCGCCGAGCGGTACGGAGCGCGGCTCCCGGTCGGCGCTGGTCACGGGAGGCGAGAGCGGTCGGGGCAGCCGCGCCCGCCGGGCTCGCACCGTCCGAGGCCGCCGTGCCTACCGGGATCGCGCCGTCCCGGGCTGCCGCGCCCGCCGGGCTCGCGCTGGTGGTGATCGCTCCGCGCGACGGGCTCGCCGCGTACGCCCCCGATCTGGCCTCGGCCGAACCGCTGCTGGCCGCGGGGACGCCCCATCTGTTCGCCGGAGTGATCGAGGCCACCGGCGTGGTGGGCCCCCTCGTGCTGCCCGGCGGGACGGCGTGCGCACGCTGCGTCGAACTGGCCCGGACCGAGATCGAGCCGGCCTGGCCCCGGATGCTCGCCCAATGGCGCTCGGGACGCGGCGCGGGCAGGGGCAGGGGCACGGCGGGGCTGGCTTGCGACGTCGCACTGGCGACAATGGTGGCGGGAATCACAGCCGCGTACGCGCTTTCTTTCCTCGACGGCGACCGCGCTCCGTGTGCGAATGCCCGCTGGGAGTTCGCACTGCCTGATTTGTCATGGGTTCAACGACCACTTGGGCCCCATCGCGACTGCGGCTGCGGTGCGGCCGGATCATCCGAACCTGAATCCGCCTCGGTCACCGGTGCCCGGCGCGGGACAATGGCCGGGTAGCCACGGTTCGCGGTGCGGACAGTGGTGTTCCGGGGGGTGCCCCCGGAGAGCGCAGTGGGAGTTGGAGGGGCGTATGTCTGATCTTCCCCGCAAGGCGGTCACCCGAACCGCCAAGCTGGCCGCGTTGCCCTTGGGGTTCGCAGGCCGGGCCACCTGGGGGCTCGGCAAGCGCATCGGCGGGCGGTCCGCGGAGATCGTCGGACGCGAGTTGCAACAGCGCACGGCGGAACAACTCTTCCGGGTTCTGGGAGAGTTGAAGGGCGGGGCGATGAAATTCGGCCAGGCCCTCTCCGTCTTCGAGTCGGCGCTGCCGGAGGAGATCGCGGGGCCCTACCGGGCCGCGCTGACCAAGCTCCAGGAAGCCGCACCACCCATGCCGACCAGCACGGTCCACGCGGTGCTGGAGAAGCGGCTCGGCGCGGACTGGCGGGACCTCTTCCAGGAGTTCGAGGACAAGCCCTCGGCCGCGGCCTCCATCGGGCAGGTGCACCACGCTCTCTGGCACGACGGCCGCGAAGTAGCGGTCAAGGTGCAGTACCCCGGCGCCGGCGAGGCCCTGTTGTCCGACTTGAACCAACTGGGCCGCTTCGCCCGGCTGCTGGGCCCGCTGATCCCCGGCATGGACATCAAGCCGCTGATCAACGAACTGCGCGACCGGGTGTCGGAGGAGCTGGACTACGAGCTGGAGGGCCAGGCGCAGCGGGCGCACGCGGCGGAGTTCGCCGGCGACCCGGACGTCTCGGTGCCTGATGTGGTGCACCAGTGCGACCAGGTTCTGGTGACGGAGTGGATGCGCGGAGTGCCGCTCTCCGAGGTGATCACCGACGGCACCCAGGAGGAGCGGGACCGGGCCGGGCAGTTGCTGGCCCGTTTTCTCTTCTCGGGCGCGGCCCGCACCGGTCTGCTGCACGCCGACCCGCACCCGGGCAACTTCCGGCTGCTCACGGACGACGCCCCGGCCGGGCCGCCGGAGAAGTGGCGGCTCGGCGTGCTCGACTTCGGCACGGTGGACCGGCTGCCCGGCGGGCTCCCGGAGACCATCGGCAGGTCACTGCGGATGACGCTGGCCGGCGACGCGGACGCGGTCTACACGCAGCTGCGCGAGGAGGGCTTCGTCAAGTCGTCGATCGAGCTGTCGGCGGAGGACGTGCTGGACTATCTGCTGCCCATCATCGAACCGGCGCTGGCCGAGGAGTTCACCTTCACCCGGAGCTGGATGCGGTCCCAGGCGGCCCGGATCGCCGATCCGCGCTCGCCCGCCCATCAACTGGGCAAGCAGCTCAATCTGCCGCCCTCGTATCTGCTGATCCACCGGGTGACGATGAGCACCATCGGGGTGCTCTGCCAATTGGGCGCGGCGGTTCGACTGCGTGACGAACTCACAGCCTGGCTACCGGGCTTCGCCCCGGAGCGGAAGCCGGAGGCCGAGGTGGCGGACACCCCGGCCTGACCTCACCACCAGTCCGAGTCGAGCCGCCCCTCGATCGCCCGGATGTTGGTTCGGCCGCAGTCGTCACAGAAGTAGCGGCGGGCGCCGTTCTCGACGGAACAGATCCAGGTCGGCGGCACTCCGTCGGCCACGGCGCCGCAGCGGGCGCACACGATGGTCTCGGCACTCATCTGTGCCGGCTGATGAGTTTTCTGGTCCACCTGGTGACGATATCCCCGCAAACCCTCCAGCGAGGGGCACAACGCTCCGCGGGGCCGGTCCGATCGGACCGGCCCCGCCGTCTGTTTCGTCTTCGCGCGGCCGAACGGGCCGCGCCCCCTACCGCGAGGGCGGTCGGGTCACTGCATGACGGCGATGGCCAGCGCGCGGCGGGCACGCAGCGAGGCGCGCTCGGCGCGCCGCTGCAGCCGCCGGGCGGCGACCAGTCGCACGGCCCTGCGTTCGGATTCGGCTTCGCTCAGGCGTTCGTGCATATGCGCACGAGCCATGGCTTCTGGGATGAGTTGCATCTCGCGGGTCCTGTTCTGGCGTGAGGTGGTCGCACCGGAAGTGGTGCGGGAAGAGGTGCCCGTGGCGGGCGGCTCGGTGAGGAACAGCTGCATCGTCGGGACCTGTTTCTTGGGTTCGTGCGTCTTGGGGCGGTCGATGGTTCCGATGATGTTCATGCAGCGACCGGGTTCTTGCGCGGACGGCCACGCGGACGCTTGCGGGCCACGACGACGCCCTGCACGAAGAGCTCGCCGCCCCAGACGCCCCACGGCTCGCGGCGGTCCTTGGCCCCGGCGAGGCAGGCATCGCGGACGGGGCAGGTCTGACACAGGGACTTGGCGTACTCGACGTCGGCCGGGGACTCGGCGAAGAAGACCTCGGGGTCGAACGTCCGGCACGGCACGGGTACGCCGAGTCGCTCGATCTCGTCGTCGAGCTCAGTGAGGGGCAGCAAGGGGGCCTCCGTGGGGTCGGGCGGGGGGATCACTTCGGAATTCGGTACGGACGGGGCGTGCGCTTTGAGTTGCACGGTGGTGTTGTTCCTCGTCTGTCGTTCCGGCCGGTGGGCCGGGCTGTTGGTCGGTACCGGGGGTGGTGCTGTTCCGAGGCGCCTTCGGTCTGCTTCCGGAGGGTGTCCGGAAAAACAGAAGGGCCGCGGATCCCGGTGGGGATTCCGCGGCCCTGAAGGTGCCGACCTGATCGTGGATCAGGCTGGATCGCTCCAGGGTTCGAGCCCGCGGAAGGGCCACATCGTGTGGTGCTGCGTCTGTCCATTGCCGCCTGTGGCGCCGGCACCATTGGTCGCCGCCGCAACAGAGGCATAGGCGGATGCCTGTGCTTGTGCCGCCGCTGCAACCGCGGCTGCCTTGGTCGGTCGCGCGGTGCGCTCTCGGATCGGGAGGACCGCGAGGGACACCGGTCGTACGGCGCTGACGCCGGGCAGACTGGTGACGGGCAGCGAAGAGCCGAGCGGGCAGGTGGCGACGACAGGACGATCGGTCATTTTGGTGATGAAGCTGATCACGGGTCTTCGCCTCCTCTCGGCGTCTATGGGACCGGCCGGGGCCGGTCCGTGCTGGTGGTTCTTGTTCAGTACAGCACGAATCCATCGGTTCTTGGAAGAGCCGTTGTCTTCGTCGTTGTCTTCGTGTTCGGAAGGCTATGGGTATGCGCTCCGCGGGCGCAAACTATTTTTCCAACGAGTTTTCCGCCACGCCGGCGACGGGCTCCGCCGGCCCCTCAGCAGCGGCGTCACCCGCCGCAGCCGGTGGGGCGAGCTCCTCCCCCGCGCACAGCGCCAGCACATCGGCGCCGTACTTGCCGATCTTGCGCATGCCCACCCCCGCGATCGCCGACAGCTCGGACTCGCCGCGCGGCACCGCCTCGGCGATGGCCATCAGCGTCTTGTCGGTGAAGACGCAGTACGCGGGCTGGCCGATCGTCTTCGCCTGCTCCGCGCGCCAGTCGCGCAGCCGCTCGTACAGCGCCTCGTCGAGGTCGGAGGGGCAGCCGTCGCAGCGCATCAGCTTGATGTCGCCCGCGTCGGTGAGCGTGCGCCCGCATACCCGGCACAGCACCGGGCCGTGTTTACGGCGCTTGACGGCCGGTCCGCGCTCGATGCCGCCCCTGCCCGGCGCCGGGACTGTTCCCGGGCCGCCGCGCACCGCGGAGCCCGGCCGCAGCCCGCTCAGGAAGCGGCTGGCGCGACGCCCGGCGCGACCGCCGGGGGACCGGGCCAGCGCCCACGAGAGACCCAGGTGCAGCCGGGCGCGGGTGACGCCGACGTACAACAGCCGGCGCTCCTCCTCGACCTGTTCGTCGGTCTTGGCGTAGGTGATCGGCATCATGCCCTCGGTGAGACCCACCAGGAAGACGGCGTCCCACTCCAGGCCCTTGGCCGCGTGCAGCGAGGCGAGGGTGACGCCCTCGACCGTCGGCGCGTGCTGGGCGTTGGCGCGCTCGTCGAGCTCGCCGACCAGGTCCCCGAGGGTCGCCGTCGGCTTGACCCGCGAGAAGTCCTCCGCGAGCCGGACGAGCGCCGCGAGCGACTCCCAGCGGTCCCGGACCGCGCCGGAGCCCGAGGGGGCCTGTGCCGTCCAGCCCTTGGTGCCGAGCACGGCCCGCACTTGGGAGGGCAGCCCGACGGCGTCGTCGAGCAGGGCGTCGTTGCCGCCCGCGCGGGCGGCGCCGCGCAGCGCGATGCCGGCCTCGCGCACCTCGGGCCGCTCGAAGAACCGCTCGGCGCCGCGCAGCTGGTACGCCACGTTCTTGTCGGCGAGGGCCTGCTCGTAGACCTCCGACTGGGCGTTGACGCGGTAGAGCACCGCGATCTCGCTGGCCGGGACTCCCGAGTCGATCAGCTCGCGGATACGGCGGGCGGTGCCCTCGGCCTCAGCCGGCTCGTCCGCGTACTCGGTGTAGACCGGCTCGGGGCCGGGGCCGCGCTGCGAGACCAGCTCCAGGCGGTGCTCGGCGGCCCGGCCGCGGGCCTGCGACAGCAGCCCGTTGGCCAGATGCACGACCTGCGGGGTGGAGCGGTAGTCGCGGATGAGCTTCACGACGGTCGCGCCCGGGTGCCGGGTGCGGAAGTTCAGCAGGTGGTCGGGGGTCGCGCCGGTGAAGGAGTAGATCGTCTGGCTGGCGTCGCCGACCACGCAGAGGTTGTCCCTATCGCCCAGCCACAGGTCCAGCAGCCGCTGCTGGAGCGGGCTGACGTCCTGGTACTCGTCGACGACGAAGTGCTGGTACTGGTTGCGGACGTGGTCGGCGATGTCGTGCCGGTCCTGCAGGATGCCGACTGTGAGCAGCAGCACATCCTCGAAGTCGATGACCCCGCGGTCCCGTTTGAGCTGCTCGTACATGCCGTAGACCTGGCCGATCTCGGCCGGGTCCCGCGGGGCCTCACGGCTGGATTTGGCGACCGCCGCCGGGTAGTCCGCGGGCACGGTCTGAGTGACCTTGGCCCACTCGATCTCGCCGGTCACATCCCGCAGCTCGTTACGGTCCAGCCGGAGCCGGCAGCGCGCGGCGGCCTCGGCGACCAACTGGACCTTGCGCTCGACCAGCCGCGGCATCTCGCCGCCGACCGCCCGCGGCCAGAAGTAGTGGAGCTGGCGCAGCGCGGCCGAGTGGAACGTACGGGCCTGGACGCCGCCCGCGCCGAGCTGCCGCAGCCGCCCGCGCATCTCGCCCGCGGCGCGGGCGGTGAAGGTGACGGCGAGCACACTGCCGGGCTGGAGCATGCCGGCCCGCACGCCGTACGCGATCCGGTGCGTGATGGCGCGCGTCTTGCCCGTACCGGCTCCGGCCAGCACGCACACCGGTCCGTGCAGCGCCGTCGCCACTTCGCGCTGCTCGGGGTCGAGCCCCTCCAGCACCGCGTCGGCGGAGTCGGGGATCTGCGGGAAGAGCGAGGACGATGTTGACGACGCGGAGGGAGTGGAAAGGGAGAAAGGCGTTGCTGCTGTCACCCCGCCATGCTGACAGGTTCCCGGAGGCGGCCGGGTCGGTTGTCCACAGGCGTGCGGTCGCAGTCATACCGGTCCGGGAATGGCCGGGGGTGTTCGCGCGTTCCAGCACTGGCACCACCCACTGACCCTGAGGAGAGCGAAACCGATGTCGGGCACTGTGACGATGTACAGCACCACATGGTGCGGCTACTGCCGTCGGCTGAAGGGCCAGATGGAGCGCGAGGGGATCTCCTACACGGAGGTCAACATCGAGCACGACCCGGACTCGGCCGCGTTCGTGGAGAAGGTCAACGGGGGCAACCAGTTGGTGCCCACCCTGCTCTTCCCCGACGGCTCCTCGCTGGCGAACCCCTCGCTCGCGCAGGTTAAACAGAAGCTCGAGGTCTGAGCCTCCGCACACGTACCACCGCGCACGCATGCGCCTGCCGCACGTCGTGCGCATCACCGCTCATGCATCACCGCGCACGACGCGACGCGCCCGATTCAGGGGCCCGGCCCACTGGGCAGGGCCCCTGATCGCGTTCCGGCCGCGGCTCAACGGCCCGGTCCGGCCGGCAGCGGCTTGCCGTACCAGAGCTCGATCAGGCGGGCCGCGATGGAGATCCCGGACGGGGGCAGCACGACTCCGGTCTCCATCGCGGTCCGCAGGTCCTCCCGCGAGAACCAGCGGGCCTCCTGGATCTCCTCGCCGTCCACCTCGATGTGCGAGGAGGTGGCCCGCGCCGTGAAGCCGAGCATCAGGCTGGACGGGAAGGGCCACGGCTGGCTGGCGACGTACTCGACCTCGCCGACGCTCACCCCCGCCTCCTCCGCGGTTTCCCGCACGACCGCCTGCTCAATGGACTCCCCGGGCTCCACGAAGCCCGCGAGCGTCGAGAAGCGGCCTTCGGGCCAGTGCACCTGGCGGCCAAGCAGCGCGCGGTCCTCGCCGTCCGTCACGAGCATGATCACTGCGGGGTCGGTGCGCGGGTAGTGCTCCGCGCCGCACGCCTGGCAGCGCCGGACGTGGCCCGCCGCGGCGATCACCGTGCGCTCGCCGCAGCGCGAGCAGAAGCGGTGCAGCCGCTGCCAGTTCTCCAGCGCCACGGCGTGCACCAGCAGCCCCGCGTCGCGCTGGGAGAGCAGCGAGCCCACCTCGCGCAGCCCGGCGGGGCGCGCGGCGGCGTCCATGCGCCCCGGTAGTGAATCCTGCTGGAGCGCGAAGAAGCTCACCCCGGCCTCGTCCGTGCCCAGGAAGTACCGGTGCGTCTCGCTGACCGGCGCCTCGAAGGTCGGCAGCAGCACCAGCTCCGTACTGCCGTCGGGCATGTCCTCGACCATGGCCTGGCCGCCGGACACCACCAGGACCCGCGTCGTCGGGTGACTCCACGCCGCGGCGAGCCATGCCTCGTCCAGGCGGTGGTGCGCGGCGCGGTCGATGCCGCTCGACGCGCTGAGGGTGATCGGCCGGTCGGAGGTGTGCTCGGTCCAGGTGGTCACGGCTGTTTCCAACTCCCCCTACGAATGGGATCTCCCCGCTGAGGCAGCGGACGGGTGGTGCGGCTGCGCGCGTGCGCCGGGGGGCGTACGCGCCGGTGTGCTTCGGGGCGACGCGATGGGGTGGGGTGGGGTGGGGTGGGGTGGGGTGGGGTTTGGGCGGAACAAGATTTAGGCGGAACAAGCGCGGAGACAAGTACGGGCTACGGGCGGGCTGGACTCCAGGGGCTCCTGAGCGCATGAGCTGCTGACGGGAGCGGGCCGGCTAGACGGTGCGCCAATTCTCGGCCAGGTCGCCCCAGAGATAGGCCGTCGTCTCGACGCCCTTCATCAGCAGGTCCAGCTCGATCTTCTCGGTGGGCGCGTGCCAGCC
>NZ_JAYMZR010000047.1:37891-53609 GCF_035828615.1 Streptomyces sp. H27-D2
TCCTGGAGGTCGGCGGCCGGGCCCGAGCCGCCCTCGCGGGTGAAGCCGATCCGCTGCCCGAAGGCGCGGCCCATGGCCCGTACGACGGATTGCAGGGCCGGGTGCTCGAGGGGCGTGAGGCAGGGGCGGGTCGCGCCCCAGAAGGTGATCTCGTGCCGGATGCCGTCCGGCAGCCGCTCGGCGACCCAGTCGCGTACGGACTGCTGGACCCTTTCGGCGTCCTGCCCCGCGACCGTCCGGAACGACAGCTTCAGCTGAGCGGCGGCCGGCACGATCGTTTTGCCTCCGGGGCCCAGGTAGCCGCCGCTGATCCCGTTCACCTCGGCGGTGGGACGGGCCCAGATCCGCTCCAGGGTGGTGTGGCCGGCCTCGCCGAGAGCGGCGTGCGAATGCGCGGTGCGCAGCCAGTCCGCCTCGTCGAAGGGCAGCTCCGCGAAGAGTTCGCGCTCCTGGCCGGTGAGTTCGACGATGCCGTCGTAGAAGCCGGGGAGGGTCACCCTGCGGTCGGCGTCGTGCAACGCCGCGACCAGCCGGGCGGCCTCGGTCGCGGGGTTCGGGACCGCGCCGCCGAAGGAGCCCGAGTGGATGTCCTGGTCCGGCCCGTACAGGTCGATCTGGCAGTCGGTGAGTCCGCGCATGCCGGTGCAGACGGTCGGGGTGTCCTCGGACCACATGCCGGTGTCGGAGACGATCACGGTGTCGCAGGCGAACGTGTCCGCGTGCGCCCGGATCAGCTCCAGGAAGTTCGGGGAGCCGGACTCCTCCTCGCCCTCGATGAGCATCTTGAGGTTGACGGCCGGAGCGGTGCGGCCGGTCGCGGCGAGGTGCGCGCGGACGCCCAGCGTGTGGAAGAGGACCTGGCCCTTGTCATCGGCCGCGCCGCGGGCGTACAGCCGCCCGTCGTGGACTTCCGGCTCGAACGGGTCGGTGTGCCAGCCGTCCTCGCGGGCGGCGGGCTGTACGTCGTGATGGCCGTAGACCAGGACGGTCGGAGCGTCCGGGTCACCGGACGGCCACTCGGCGAACACCGCCGGAGCCCCTGCCGTCTCCAGCACCTCGGTGACCGGGAAGCCGGTCTCGATGAGCTTGGTCACCAGCCACTCCGCGCTCCGCCGGACGTCCCCGGCGCGGCCGGGATCAGCTGAGACGGAGGGGATGCGCAGCCACTCGGTGAGGTCGGCGAGAAAGCCGACCCGGTGGTCTGCGATGTACGTGCGGACGGCGCTGTCCGGGGTGACGCTCATGATGCCGAGCCTATCGGCCCGGCGGTGCCGCGAATCGCGGGGGCGTCGGGGCTACGGAGGGGTGGCGGCGGCGCGGCAGCGGCGCCGGAACGCGGCTTGCGCGCCGGAGCAGCGCCACGGCGGCGGGCCGGAACGGGCCGAGCCGCGCCCTCGCTGATCGTTCCGGCCGCACTGTCGGTCATGTCACAGCGGGGGCTGGGTGCGCGCCCGATCCTGGGCCGGTCGCCTCGGAGACACAGGCTGCCGCCGGCTACTGCGGGCTCTCGCCGAGCAGGATGCGTTCCAGGCCCGCCCGGTCCGGCAGCCCCTCGGGCCGGACCACCTCGCCGCTGCGGACGTACAGGAAGGCGGCGGTCACGGACGACAGCGGCAGCCCGTGCTGTTCGGCCCACGCGACGCGGTAGACGGCGAGCTGGAGCGGGTCCGCGTCATGGGCGCGGTTGGTCTTCCAGTCGACGATTTCGTAGCGGTCGCCTTCTGCCGACCGCTCGCGGTAAACCGCGTCGATCCGGCCGCGGATCAGCCGCCCGGCGAGCGTCAGTTGGAACGCGGTCTCGACCCGGTACGGCGTGCGGCTCGCGTACGGGGTGCGGGCGAAGGCTTCCTTCAGGGCCGTCAGATCCCGCTCGTCCACGATCTCCGGCTCGGCCTCGTCGCTGCCCGGCAGCTCGTCGGGGCCGAGCATCGGCAGCGTCAGCTCCTCGAAGCGGGACTCGACCCAGGCGTGGAAACGAGTGCCCCGGCGGGCGGCGGGCTGCGGCGGCCTGGGCATCGGCCGGGCCAGCTCCTGGGCGAAACCAGCCGGGTCGGCGGCGAGCCGCAGCAGCTGGGACGCGGACAGTACGGCGGGCACCGGCACGTCCCGTACCGTCGCGCGGTTGCGGCGCAGTTCGGCGGTCAGCGCGTCGAGGTCGCGGTCCCAGGAGGCCGTACGGCGCGCTTCCTCCGGCGACAGCGCGGCGGGCCGGACGGACTCCCGCGCGGGGGCCCGGTGGGGCGACGGGATGAACGGGGCGACGCGTGCTGCGGCAGCGGTGGAGAGGCCCGGGGCGGTCCGGTTCGCCGGTATGCCCTGTGCCTCGTCGGGGTGCTCGCTCGCGGCGTCGGGCGTGCCTGCTGCCTCCTCGACGGGCGACGGGTGCTGTCGGCCCGCTGTGAGGCCGGCGGGCGCCAAGACGTGCTCGGGGCCCGGGGGGTGGCCCGCGGGCGGCTCAGGGCGGTCAGGCCCCTCCGTGGGCCAGCCGTCCCGTATTCCGGCGTGGGCCTCGGGCTCGTGCGCTGTTTCGGTTGGCACTCCGGCTGCCGATTCGGCTGCCGATTCGGCTGCCGATTGCGGGGCGACACCGTCCCCGAAGGGATCGTCGGGCAGCGGATCGTCGTACGGGGGCTCGCCGTACGGGGCCTCGTCGTCGTCGGCGAGGTCATCGGGCGGAGGGGGCCACTCCGGGTCGTAGCCGGGGTCGTTGCGGGGGTCGTGCCGTGCCCCGGCCCACGCTTCGGACCGCGCTGCGGCCGCGCGGTGCGCAGCCGCAGCCGGATCCGTGTGCTCCGGGCCCCCTCGGCGGGCCGAGTGCTCCGCGCTGCCCGGACGGGCCAACCGCTCCAAGTGCTCCAGCACCGTGTCAGCCGCCGCCCGGCGGCGGCGCAGCGCGATCGGGTCGAGCGGCAGCGGCCAGTCGAACTCGGTGCCGGCCTCGCTCAGCGCCGGGTTCTCCGCGTCCTCCTCCGGCGCGGGGGCCCATGCCTCGATCTCGCCGAAGCCCGCTTCGCAGTGCTCGCGCAGGGCGTGCAGGAAGGCGGAAGGGCCGCGCGGCCGCTTCTGGGTCGGGCCCCACCAGTGGCCGGAGCCGAGCAGCAGCGAGCGCGGGCGGGTGAAGGTGACGTAGCCCAGGCGCAGCTCCTCGGTCTCCTGGTGCTGCTTCATCGCCTCCTTGAAGTCCTTGATCCCCTTGCCGCTCCACTCCCCCACGTCCGGGAGCGTCTCGGCGTCACCGCGCAGGGCGTGCGGCAGCACCTTGGGCTGGGTGATCCACGACTCGCTCGCCTTCTCGCTCGGGAACTGCTTCGCGACCAGGCCGGGCACCACGACCACGTCCCACTCCAGGCCCTTGGACTTGTGCGCGGTGAGCACCTTGACGGTGTTCTCGCCGCCCGGCAGCGCGTTGTCGAGGCCCTTCTCGTACTGCGCGGCCGTGCGCAGGAAGCCGAGGAAGGCGAGCAGGTTGGCTTCGCCGTCCAGAGCGGCGAAGCCCGCGGCTATGTCGAGGAAGTTGCTGAGCGTCTCACGGCGGCGCGCGGCCAGGGCGTGCGGCGAGGCCGACAGCTCGACCTCCAGGCCGGTCGCCGCGAGCACCCGGTGCAGGACGTCCATCAGCGGGTCGGCGAGCGAGCGCCGCAGGTCGCGCAGCTCGGCGGCGAGCCGGGCGAAGCGCACCCGCGCCTCGCCGGAGAACGGCAAACCGTCATCAGTACTTACTGCTTTGCCGACTGTTCTGCCAAAGCTGCCCGCGCCGCCGTGCCCGCCGCTTCCGGCGCCGCCCCCGCTGCCGCCCGCCGCCAGGAACGTGTCGAGCGCGTCGGCGAGCGAGACGGTCTCGGCCGGGTCGACGCCTTCCACGGCCTCGGCGAGCCGGCGGTCGGGGTCGTCGTCCGACGGGTCGCCGTATCCGTAGCGCACCAGCGTGCGGGCGCGGCGGCCGAGCAGCGCCAGGTCGCGCGGGCCGATCCGCCAGCGCGGGCCGATCAGCAGCCGTACCAGCGCGGCATTGGCGGTGGGGTCCTGGAGTACTTCGCAGACGGCGACGAGGTCGGCGATCTCCGGCAGGTGCAGCAGCCCGGACAGGCCGACGACCTCCACCGGAATGTCACGCTCCACCAGTGTCCCCTGAATGCGGGCGAAGTCCGTGGCCGTACGGCACAGCACCGCGATCTCGCCGGGCGGCGTGCCCGTGCGCACCAGGTGGGCGATCGACTCCCCGAGCCAGCTCAGCTCCTCGGCGTGGGTGGGCAACAGCGCGCACCGGACCATGCCCGCGTGTTCGGCTCCCGGGCCCGCCCGCAGCGCCTCGACGCCCGCGTGGCGCGCGCGCAGCGGGGTCGCGAGCCGGTTGGCGAGGGAGAGCAGCCGGCCGCCGCTGCGACGGTTCTCGCTGAGTGCGAAGCGCTGGGCGGGGCGGCCGTCGGCGTGCGGGAAGTGCTCGGGGAAGTCGTCCAGGTTGGCGACGGACGCGCCGCGCCAGCCGTAGATCGCCTGGCAGGGGTCGCCGACGGCGGTGACGGGGTGGCCGGTGCCGCCGCCGAAGAGGCCGGCCAGCAGCAGGCGCTGCGCCACAGAGGTGTCCTGGTACTCGTCCAGCAGCACGACCGCGAACTGTTCGCGCAGGATTCGGCCGACCTCGGGCCGGGTGCGGGCCAGGGTCGCGGAGAGCGCGATCTGGTCGCCGAAGTCGAGCAGGTCGCGGCGCTGCTTCTGCTCGCGGTACGCGCCGACCAGGTGGAGGAGTTCGAGCCTGCCCCGGCTCGCGTCGGGCGCCTTGCGCAGGTCGGCGTTGCTGAGCTTCACCGTGTCGAGGAGGCGCAGCAGCTCGCCGTCGAACTCCCGCAGCCGCTCGGGCGCGACCAGGTGCTCGGAGAGTTCGCCGTCCAGCGCGAGCAGGTCCTCGACGAGCGCGGGAACGGACTTGGTGAGCGCCGGGTACGGGCCGGGGGCGGTGCGCAGCACCTTGGCTGCGAGCTGGAAGCGGGTGGCGTCCGCGAGCAGCCGGGCGCTCGGTTCGAGCCCTATCCGCAGGCCGTGGTCCTTGAGCAGCTGTCCGGCGAAGGCGTGGTAGGTCGAGATCTGCGGATCGCCGGGGGCCCGGTCGGGATCGGCCGGGTCGAGGTCCGTCACTCCGGCGTTGAGCAGCGCCTTGCGGACGCGCTCGGAGAGTTCGCCGGCGGCCTTGTTGGTGAACGTGAGGCCCAGGACCTGTTCGGGCGCGACCTGGCCGGTGCCGACCAGCCAGACGACGCGCGCGGCCATCACCGTGGTCTTGCCGGACCCTGCCCCGGCCACGATCACCTGCGGAGCGGGCGGCGCGGTGATGCAGGCCGTCTGCTCGGGGGTGAACGGGATGCCGAGGAGCTCTTTGAGCTGCTCGGGGTCGGTGAGCCGGGCCTGTTCGGTGAGCTGTCCCGGTTTGGTGATGCGTGCTGCCACCCGAGTGAGGCTATCGGCGTCCACGGACAGTCCTCACCGGACGGGTGGGCGGCCGGGGTGGCCGGGGTGGCCGATGAACGCTTGGCGGCGGCCCGCGGGCTGTGTGACGGCTGCTCGGCGGGCTTTTCGGGCGGCCTGCCGGGCGGCGCTCCCGGGTGGTGGCGTGTCCGACGTAACAGCGGCCCAGACGCAGCCGGGCGGAGACCCGCTCGCCGCCGCAGACGCAGCCGTCCCCGGCCTCACTCGATGATCTGGCGTCCCTCCGGCTGTGCCGTGCACGCGCTGCGGAAGGCGCAGTGGGTGCAGTGCTGGCCCGTGCTGGGCGTGAAGCGTTCGTCGAGGACCTTGCCCGCCGCGGTGGCCAGCAGCTCGCCGACCCACTCGCCCTCGGGCGGCGGCTGTCCCTGGACGGTGGGCAGGGTGTCCCCGCCCTCCTTCTGCGGCGCGCCCAGCCGGAGGTGGACGAGTTCGGCGCCGCCCGGCTCGGGTGTGAGGCCGCCGAAGACCTCGTCCACCGCGCCCGCGCGCACCGCCAGCTGGTAGACGGCGAGCTGCGGGTGCCGCTCGACCTCGGGGCCCGTCGGCTTGGCCTTGCCGGTCTTGAAGTCGACGACGTACGCGCGTCCCCCCGCATCCTGTTCGACGCGGTCCATGCTGCCGCGGATGCGCACCTGGTAGGGGTCGGCCTCCAGGGTGACGTCGAAATCGTGCTCCGTGGCGACCGTGCCGCGGCTCGGGCCCTGGGTGACGTGCCAGCGCAGGAAGCGCTCCAGGGCGGCCCGCGCGTTCTCCTTCTCCTGCCGCGACTTCCAGGGCGCGTCGAAGGCGAGCGCGTCCCATACCGAGTCGAGGCGCTCCATCAGGACGGCGAGATCGGCCGGAGTCCGCTGCGAGGCGACCTCGTCGGCCAGCACATGGACGACGTTTCCGAAGCCCTGGGCAGCCGTAGAGGGGGCGTCCGCCTTCACTTCGCGGCCCAGGAACCACTGGAGTGAGCAGCTGTTGGCGAGCTGGTCGAGGGCGCTGCCGGACAGCGCCACGGGCTGCGCCCGGTCGCGCAGCGGGACGGCGCTGTGCGTCGGCTCGTACAGACCCCACCAGCGGTACGGGTGCGCCGCCGGCACCAGCGGGTGCCCGTCTCCGGCGGCCGGCGTCTCGTCGCCGCTCTCGTCCCGCAGGGCGGCCAGCCGGGCGAGCCGCAGCGCGGCGGCCTCGCGCAGCGCCGGGGAGACCTCCGGGTCGACGGTGGTGGCGCGCAGTTCGGCGACGAGCGCCGCGACGGCCAGCGGGCGGCGCGGCCGGTTGGCGACGTCGACCGGCTCGACGCCCAGCTCGGCGAGGAAGCGGGACGGCTGGTCGCCGTCGTCCGCGGCGGCCTTCACCGCGGTGATCACCAGCCGCTCCTTGGCGCGGGTCGCCGCGACGTAGAACAGCCGCCGCTCCTCGGAGAGCAGCGCTCCGGGGCTGAGCGGCTCGGCGAGCCCGTCCCGGCCGATCCGGTCGGCCTCCAGCAGCGAACCTCTGCGGCGCAGGTCGGGCCAGAGGCCCTCCTGCACTCCGGCGACGACGACGAGCCGCCACTCCAGGCCCTTGGAACGGTGTGCGGTCATCAGCCGTACGGCGTCCGGGCGCACCGCACGGCGCGTCAGGGTGTCGGCGGCGATGTCCTGCGCGTCCAGTTCCTCCAGGAAGTTCAGCGCGCCCCGGCCGCCCGTGCGCTCCTCGGCGCGCGCGGCGGTCTCGAACAGGGCGCACACCGCGTCGAGATCCCGGTCCGCGTTCCGCCCGGCCGCGCCGCCCCGCAGCGCGGCGCGCTCCAGCCGCTGCGGCCAGGTCGTGCCGTCCCACAGCTCCCACAGCGCCTGCTCCGCCGTACCGCCGCCGGCCAGCGATTCGCGCGCCTTGCGCAGCAGCAGGCCGAGCCGTTGCGCGCCCCGGGCGTACGCCGGGTCGTGCGCGACCAGCCGTTCGGGCTCGGCCCGCGCCTCGGCGATCAGCACGTCCGACGGCCTGGGTACGGGGTTTCCGGCGGCCCGCTCCTCCTCGCGCAACGCGCGTCCGAGCCGCCGCAGGTCGGCGGAGTCCATGCCGCCGAGGGGGGAGGTGAGCAGCGTGATGGCGGACTCGACGTCCAGGGACGCCGCCTGGGGGCCTGGGGTGGCCGCGGCCGGCGACGGTTCCGTGTCGCCGTGGACGACGTTCCCGTTCCCTTCGCCGTCCGCATCAGGGTCCACGCTCCTGAGCCCTTGGCCGTCGTCGGGATGCGGGCGGGCGGCTTCGTCCGCCGTAACCGGCCCGGTGTGGGCGGCTTCGTCCGCCGTGACCGGCCGGTGGTCTGCGTCCGCCGTAAGCGGCCCGGAGTGGGCAGCTTCGCCCGCCGTGACCGGCCCGGTGTGGGCAGCTTCGTCCGCCGTAACCGGCCGGTGGTCTGCGTCCGCCGTGACCGGCCCGGTGTGGGCCGCGTCCGCCGGCCCGGACCGGTCCGCGGCAGCCGGTGTCGGGTGGTCCGGCTGAGCTGCGGGCCGCGCCCCGGCGAGGGGCGGCCCGGCGAGGGGCGATCGCGCGCCCGGCAGCGCCGCCGTGGCTGCCGCCCGGAGCGCTGCCAGCAGCGGCGCGACGGCGGGCTCGTGGCGGAGCGGCAGGTCGTCGCCGTCGATCTCCAGGGGGACGCCCGCGGAGGTGAGGGCCCGGCGCACGCCCGGGATCGAGCGCCCCCCGGCGCGTACGAGCACGGCCATGTCGCGCCATGGCACGCCGTCCTCCAGATGGGCGCGGCGCAGGACGTCGGCGATGTTGTCCAGCTCGGCGCCGGGGGTCGGGTACGTGTACGCCTCGACGCGACCGCCCTCTCGGACGGAGGCGAGATCGCGGTGGGCGCGGACCGCCGCCGACGGCAGCCGGGTGAGCGGCATCCGGCGGGTGAGCAGCCGGGTGGCGGTGAGCAGTGTGGCGCCCGAGCGGCGGGAGACGCCGAGGACCTCCACCCCCGCCGGGGTGCCGTCCGCGTGCGGGAAGCTGTCGGGGAATTCGAGGATGCCGTTGATGTCGGCGCCGCGGAACGCGTAGATCGACTGGTCCGGGTCGCCGAAGGCGACCAGCGGCCGGCCCTGCCCGGCCAGTGCCCGCAGCAGCCGCACCTGCGCCGCGTCGGTGTCCTGGTACTCGTCGACGAAGACCGCGTCGTAGCGCGCGCTCAGCGCCGCCGCGACCTCGGGCCGCTCCGCGAGCAGCACCGCCCGGTGCACCAGCTCCGCGTAGTCGAGCACCCCCCGCGCGTCGAGGACGTCCAAGTACTCCGCGAGGAAGGACGCCGCCGCTCCCCAGTCCGGCCGTCCGGTGCGGTCCGCGAACGCGCCCAGCGAGTCCGGGCCGAGCCCCAGCTCGCGGCTGCGGGCGAGCACCGCGCGGACCTCGTCGGCGAAACCGCGGGTGGTCAGGCAGGCGCGCAGCTCGTCGGGCCAGCGCACCGCGCCCCGCCCCTCGCGCTCCAGCTCGGCCTGTCCCGCGAGCAGCTCACGGACCACGACGTCCTGCTCGGGTCCTGACAGCAGCCGCAGCGGATCGGCGAAGAGCTCGGCGTCCTGGTGGGCGCGGAGCAGGGCGTAGCAGAAGGAGTGGAAGGTGGTCGCCTGCGGACCGAAAGCGCTGCTCGCCGCCGCGCCGCCGCCCGCCGTGCCCCCCATCCGGGCCGCCATCCGGTCCCGGAGTTCCACGGCCGCCTTGCGGCTGAAGGTGAGGACGAGAATCCGCTCCGGGTCGGCCCCCTTGCGCACCCGTTCGGCGACGGCTTCCACCAGCGTCGTGGTCTTCCCGGTGCCCGGACCGGCGAGCACGAGCAGCGGTCCGCCGGAATGGTCAACCACAGCACGCTGTTGTGCGTCCAACGCAGGAGGATCCACCGGCCCCGGCGCGGTGCGCACCAGCCGGTACGCGCCGGAGGAAGGCTGCCGCGTCCGCTGGTGCGGCGAGCGGGACGGGAAGGAGGAGCTCACGTGGGTCGCCGGTCCTGGTGGGTGTGCTGGTCGCGGTGCGGTCGTACGAGCCGCCGGTGGGCCGATGGGGCGGCCGAGCGGTGAAGGTGCGGCCCGGCCCCGACGCTACGCCAGAAGTCGCACGGGGCGCAGCGCGTCCCGCGACCACCCCCGCCGATACGCCGTACGGTCCTTCGGTCTCGTCTCCCGCCGTCGAACGGCGGAAGCTGTCAGTTGTGAGGAGCTTCCAGATCGCCGACGCACCGTCCGCCGCCGTCGTCACCGCGTCCGCCGCCGGGCCCACTGCCGGGCTCGCCGCCGCCGCTCCCACTGGCGTGTCCGGGGTTGGGACCGTCCGCGGCCCCGCCGTCCCAGCGGGCCCGGCGCATGTCGATCCGCGGCTCGTGTCCCCGCGCGGAGCGCGCCGCCTCGCGCAGCGGCGTGCCCTCCCGCCGGTAGTGGTCGAGGGCCCGCAGCTCGTGGCCGGGCAGCAGCGCGCCGTCCGAGCGCACCACGCGCCACCAGGGCACGGGCCCGCCGTACAGCGCCATGACCCGGCCCACCTGTCGCGGGCCGCCTTCGCCGAGCCACTCGGCGACGTCCCCATACGTCATCACCCGGCCGGGCGGGATGCCCTCAGTGACGCTCAGCACCCGCTCGGCGTAGGCGGGCAGCGCGTCGCCGTCGTCGATCCCGGCGGCCTCGGCGTGACCGCTCGCGGTCCCGGTCGCGCCGTCGTCTCCGCCCTCTGGGGCTCCTGGACTGCTCTGCCGGCTCATTCTTCCCATCCTGCCGCACCCCACCGACAACGTCTGCGGAGGACCATGGAACGCACAGAGGGGCACCCGGGGGCGTGCGATCGGCAGCGCGCGCCCGCGAAATGCACCCTGATGCCCCCCTCCGCCGTATGGTCATGCCACCATCATCCGGGCGGTGACTGGTGATACGAGATCAAGAAGACACGACAGAGCAGCAGGGTGGGCAGACTCCGGGGGAGGAGGCGCACGACTCTGACGCGCTCCGGCGCGCGGAAAAACCCACGAGCCCCCAGGTTCCCGAGTGCGCCGACACGCAGACGCACGTGGACCGCGTCGACAGCGACGAGCCGCTGCTGCCGGCCCGGGTGCACCGCCCCTCCGACCTCGTCCGGCTGCTCCTGGGCATCCTGGCGATCGCCACCGTGCTCGCCATCGCCGCCTTCGCCCACGGCACCACCGAGGGGCTGGAGAACGACATCGGCAAGGGCGCCGACCAAGCGCCCGACCTGCTGACGAGCTTCGCCGCCCTCGCCTCCAGCATCGCCGTCCTCATCGTCCCCGTGGCCTTCGCGATCGAGCGGCTGATCAAGCGGGACGGCCTGCGGATCGCGGACGGCGTGCTCGCCGCCGTCCTCGCGCACGGCGTCTCGCTCACCACCGACCTGTGGGTCGCCGAGGCCGCCCCCGGCTCGATCCACGACGCGCTCATCAAGCAAGCGCCCGGCGGCACCCTCACCGACCCGGTGCACGGCTACCTCGCCCCGGTCATCGCCTATATGACGGCCGTCGGACTGTCCCGCCGCCCGCGCTGGCGGGTGGCCATGTGGTGCGTGCTGCTGCTCCAGGGCTTCGCGGTGCTCGTCGCCGGCTACACCACGCCGTTCTCCATCATCGTCACCGTGCTGATCGGCTGGACGGTCGCGTACGGCACGCTCTACGCCGTCGGCTCGCCGAACGTGCGGCCCACCGGCCAGAACCTGTTGGCGGGGCTGCGCCGCGTCGGCTTCGCCCCGGTCACCGCCCTGCGCGCGGAGGACGCCCCGGAAACCCCGCACAACGACCACTACGACCGGGGTCGCCGCTACATCGTCACCCTGGAGGACGGTCCACCTCTCGACGTCACCGTCGTCGACCGGGAACAGCAGGCGCAGGGCTTCTTCTACCGCGTGTGGCAACGGCTCACGATGCGCAGCATCACCCAGCCCCGCAGCCTGCTGTCGTTGCGCCAGGCCCTCGAACAGGAAGCGCTGCTCGCCTACGCGGCCATCTCCGCGGGCGCCAACGCCCCCAAGCTGATCGCCACCTCCGAGCTGGGCCCGGACGCCGTGATGCTCGTCTACGAGCACACCGGCGGCCGCACCCTGGACTCGCTGACCGACGACGAGATCACCGACGAGCTGCTGCGGGGCGCGTGGCGGCAGGTGCACGCCCTCCAGTCACGCCGGATCGCGCACCGACGGCTGACCGGCGACGCGCTCCTGGTGGATCGTTCCGGCAACGTCATCCTGACCGACCTGCGCGGCGGCGAGATCGCCGCGGGCGACCTGGTGCTGCGGATGGACATCGCGCAACTCCTCACCACCTTCGGCCTGCGGGTCGGCGCCGAGCGCTCGGTGGCCGCCGCGGTGGAGGTGCTCGACCCGGACATGGTCGCGGACAGCCTGCCGCTGCTCCAGCCGATCGCGCTGAGCCGCGGCTCCCGCGCGACCCTGCGCCAGCTCGCCCGTGAGCGGTCCCAGCGCGAGCGCGACGCGGCGCTGGCGGCCTCGAAGGCCGCGAAGGACGTCAAGGAGCAGGAGCACGGCGAAAGCGACCGCAAGACGCTCAAGGCCGAGAAACAGGCAGAGAAGAAGGCCATAGACGAAGCTCTTGAGGGCGCCCGCGAGGAGGATCTGCTCTCACAGATCCGGCAGCAGGTGCTGCTGATCCGGCCGCAGGCGCCGATAGAACCCGTCCGGCTGGAGCGCATCAAACCGCGCACCCTGGTCACCTTCATCGCCGGCGCCTTCGCCGCTTACTTCCTGCTGTCCCAGCTGACCCACGCGGATCTGGGCAAGGTCATCAGTGAGGCCGACTGGAGGTGGGTGGCTGCCGCGCTGTTCTTCTCCGCGCTGACCTACCTCGCCGCCGCGGCGAGCCTGCTCGGATTCGTCCCGGAGAAGATCTCGTTCGCCAAGACGGTGGTGGCGCAGATCGCCGGCTCCTTCGTGAAGCTGGTCGCCCCCGCGGCGATCGGCGGCGTGGCCCTCAACACCCGCTTCCTGCAACGCTCCGGCGTCCGGCCGGGGCTGGCGGTGGCGAGCGTCGGCGCGTCCCAGCTGTTCGGCCTGGCCAGCCACGTCATACTGCTGCTCACCTTCGGCTATCTGACCGGAACCGAGCGCAGCGCCCCACTGTCACCGTCCCGGACGGTGATCGGCGGACTGCTGACGGCCGCCGTACTCGTGCTCGTGGTCACCGCCATCCCGGTGCTGCGGAAGTTCGTCTCGACGCGCGTGCGGTCCCTGTTCGCCGGCGTCATCCCGCGCATGCTGGACGTGCTCCAGCGACCGCGGAAGCTGCTCGCCGGCATCGGCGGGATGCTGCTGCTGACCGGCGCTTTCGTGATGTGCCTGGACGCCTCGATCCGCGCCTTCGGCGGCGAGCTGAGCTATGCGAGCATCGCGGTGATCTTCCTCGCGGGCAACGCACTGGGCTCGGCGGCACCCACGCCCGGCGGTGTCGGCGCGGTCGAGACCACACTGACGTTCGGCCTCACCGCGGGGGGCCTCCCCGGCGACACCGCGCTCTCCGCCGTCCTGCTCTTCCGGCTGATGACATTCTGGCTGCCCGTGCTGCCCGGCTGGCTGTCCTTCACCCATCTGACCCGCAAGGGGCTGGTGTAGCCCGGAGACGGACCGGCAAGGGGTCGGCGCGGGACGAGTGAACGAACGGAAGGGCCGACCCGCACTGAGTGCGGGCCGGCCCTTCCGTTCGTTCACTGACCGGTCTCAGTTCACCGACCGGTCTCAGTTCACCGACCGGTCCCTGGTTCACCGACCGGCCCTAGTAGATCGGCTTCTCCGGCTCGATCTGGTGGACCCAGCCGATCACGCCGCCGCCGACATGCACCGCGTCCGAGAAGCCTGCGGACTTCAGGACCGCGAGGACTTCCGCGGACCGGACACCCGTCTTGCAATGCAAGACGATCTTCTTGTCCTGCGGCAGGCCCTGCAGAGCGGTGCCCATCAGGAACTCGCCCTTCGGGATCAGCTTGGCGCCCGGAATCGAGACGATCTCGTACTCGTTCGGCTCGCGGACGTCGATGACCTCGATGCTCTCACCGTCGTCCATCCACTGCTTGAGCTGCTTCGGCGTGATCGTCGAACCGGCGGCGGCCTCCTGGGCCTCCTCCGAGACGACGCCGCAGAAGGCCTCGTAGTCGATGAGCTCGGTGACCGTCGCGTTCTCGCCGCAGACCGCGCAGTCCGGGTCCTTACGGACCTTGACCTGCCGGTACGTCATCTCCAGCGCGTCGTAGATCACCAGTCGGCCGACCAGCGGGTCACCGATGCCGGCGAGCAGCTTGATGGCCTCGGTGACCTGGATCGAGCCGATCGACGCGCAGAGCACGCCGAGCACGCCGCCCTCGGCGCAGGAGGGGACCATGCCGGGGGGCGGCGGCTCCGGGTAGAGGCAGCGGTAGCACGGGCCGTGCTCGCTCCAGAAGACGGACGCCTGTCCGTCGAAGCGGTAGATCGAGCCCCAGACGTACGGCTTGTTGAGCAGCACGCACGCGTCGTTGACCAGGTAGCGGGTGGCGAAGTTGTCGGTGCCGTCCACGATCAGGTCGTACTGGGAGAAGATCTCCATGACGTTGTCCGCCTCAAGGCGCTCCTGGTGGAGGACAACATTCACATAAGGGTTGATGCCGAGCACCGAGTCACGCGCGGACTCCGCCTTGGGACGGCCGATATCCGCCTGACTGTGGATGATCTGGCGCTGCAGGTTCGACTCGTCGACCTCGTCGAACTCCACGATGCCGAGCGTGCCGACACCGGCCGCGGCCAGGTACATCAGCGCGGGCGAGCCGAGCCCGCCGGCGCCTACGGCCAGCACCTTGGCGTTCTTCAGCCGCTTCTGCCCGTCCATCCCGACATCCGGGATGATCAGGTGGCGCGAGTATCGGCGGACCTCGTCGACGGTGAGCTCGGCAGCCGGCTCTACCAGGGGTGGCAGCGACACGGGGACTCCGTTGGTCGGTAAGTGTGCGGGGACCATCCCCGCCTATGCGGGGCACTCCCCGGTAACACTGCCACGGCCCTTCTCATTCCGAGACACCCGGTCCGATCAGCGAGACGATCTCGTCCCAGTAGCCGGGCATCGCCTCCCAGACTGCGGTGTCGGGGCCCGTCCGGCTCTCTGCCGGGTCCCCGGGGAGATCAGATGCGGCATGCCGCCTCCATCCAGATGTCGGCGAGCGACTCCTCCAGGGCGATCCTCGGCCGCCAGCCGAGACGGTCGCGCGCGGTGCGCACATCCGCCTGCTGCCAGCTGCCGCAGCCGTCCGGGTACGGGTACGCGGGCGGTCCCCCCAGCGCCTCTACGGCGGCCGGGCCGCGGGCGGAAGCGGCGTCCAACTCCTGGAGCGAGCCGCCGAAGCCGGCCACCCGGGCGAGCACCGAGGCCGCGTCGCGCAGCCGGATCGCACGCCCGGTGCCGATGTTGACGACGCCCTGCGCGGCCGAGAGCGAGGCCGCGTGCACGGCGCGCGCCGCGTCCCGCACGTCCACGAAGTCACGCTGCACGCCCAGGCCGCTGAGCCTCAACTCGCTGTCGCCCGCCTGCATCGCCCGCCGCATCGCCTCCGCGAGGCGGCCCAGCGGCGAACCGGCCGGCGTGCCGGGACCGACCGGCGAGAACACCCGCAGCACCACCGCGTCCAGATCGGAGCCGAGCACCAGCTCGGTCGCCGCCAGCTTGCTGACGCCGTACGGGCCGCCCGGCCGCGGCACCGCGTCCTCGGCCGTGGAGGAGCCGGGCTGCGAGGGCCCGTACTCGGCCGCGCAGCCGAGCTGGACCAGGCGCGCCCCGCAGCTGCTGCGGCGCAGCGACTCGCAGACGGTCGCGACGGCCACGGTGTTGTGCCGGGTCAGTTCGCGGGCGCCGCCCCGGGTCGTACCGGCGCAGTTGATCACGACGCCGGGGTGCACGGCGTCCAGGAACCGGGCCAGTGCGCCGGGGCTGCCGGTGGCCAGGTCGAAGCGCACGTCGGCGTCATCGCCGCGGCCCAGCGCGGTGAGTTGGACGGCGGGGTCGGCGAGCAGCCGGTCGGCGACATAGCGGCCGAGGTATCCGTTGGCGCCGAGCAGCAGCACTCTCATCAGGCACCGTCCCGGTGCCGCGCGGGCGCCTGCGGGGTGCCGCCGAGGGCGGGCGGGCACGGGGACGGCGCGACGAGGGGGCCGCGGGGTGGGTGGCTCATCTGTGGTGCTCCTGGGGGTAGTGCCCTGTCCGCGCGATGCGGGGGCGCCGCTGGCGGCGACGGCGGGCGAGTGGGGTTAGGGG